>NZ_JAQNCQ010000226.1:0-4420 GCF_028368005.1 Geitlerinema sp. CS-897
AAGTGAGCTTGTCGAAGTGAGCTTGTCGAAGTGAGCTTGTCGAAGTGAGCTTGTCGAAGTGAGCCAAGTCGAAGGGACGGGGCTTGTATCCCAGTTTTTTGGTCATGGCTTTCCCGCCTCCTGCATCACGGTCAACTCCCCAAACGGCGTTTTCCAACGACGCCCCGAAGGTAAATCGCCCCAAAACTGACCCCGAGACAGTTCGGTGAGGCTCAAAACGAGATTGCGATCGCGCGTTTCAACGGGATCGCGACTGCCGAAAAAGTGATTGCGAACGGCGTCGGAATGGGACAAATGCGTCACTTCTCCCATCGCGTCCGTCGTCGCACCGAGTAATTCCGCCCGCATCAGCAAATCTCGATCTTCCCATCCCCAACCGCGAAACCTCTCTTTATATCCTCCCACCCCCTCGAAAGTACGACGGCGAGCGCACAACAACCCGCAACCGGGACGTCGGACGTCTCCCCCACCCCCCGAGACGATCGCCACCCGTGCTGTTTTCCCTTCGAGAGTACATTGATAACTGTAGCGGGAACGTCGCAGGGCGATCGCCTGGGAATCGGTTTCTCGCACCCGTGCCACACCGCCGATGCGCCGCGTTCCCTCCCGTACCCACTCGACCAGCTTCACCACAGTTTCGCGATTCCAGAGAATATCGGCATCGGACGTTAAGAGAATCTCTGAGGAGGCGTGACGAATCCCCCAATTGAGCAGTTGTGCCTTATTGAACTGCGGCTGAGGCAATCGCAACACCGAAACGCAGTCGTAGGATTCTAACTCTGCCAACGCCGCCAGACAGTTGGGTTGAGTCGAACCGCCGTCGCAGAGAACGAGGTGACGCACGGGAACCGCTAACAGCGATCGCGCCGCCTCTCGAATTTCTGCCCGATCTTTCACCGGAGCGATCGCCGTAACCTCAACAGTTGAATCGACCATTCTCTGAGTTGAAGACAGTCACCCGTGAAGACAGGGAACGGGGAACGGGGAACGGGGAACAGGGTTTCAGTCACCAGTCACCAGCCACCAGTCGCCAGTGAAGACAGTTAACAGATAACAGTTTCTCCTCCTCTCCCTCTCTCCCCCTCTCCCTTTCTCCTCCTCTCCCTCTCTCCCTTTCTCCCCCTCTCCCTATCTCCCCCTCTCCTCCTCTCCCCCTCTCCCCCTCTCCCTCTCTCCCTTGCTCGTTACAGCCCCAGGCGCAACGCCAAACTCGGCGTAAAGGGAATCAACGTCATCAACATGACCAACAGTGCCACGAACGCCAAAATTGCACGGGTGTCGTCGGGTTCGGTAATTTCGTTGAGATTCGGACGCTCTAAATCCCGTTGGATGACCAAAATCACGATCGCCCAGTACAAGGCTAACGGATTGACGAAGGAAGCGATCGCTAACACGATGAGGGTGGCGATCGTCGATCGCCCTGCAATCCGACGACCGTAAATCGCCTGCATGACGCGCCCGCCGTCTAACTGTCCGGCTGGAATCAGGTTGAGGGCGTTAATGACTAACCCCAGCCAACCGAGAACGACCAACGGATGCACGTCTACCAAACTCTGCTGGAGGGCTTCACCTAAAAACGCCTTGGCCAGCAATCCCACCAAAACCGACCCTCGGAAAAATTCGCTCGGCAGTTGAAACAAGCTCCCGTCGTGGGACAGGACGAACCCGACCGCTAACATTCCCAAGGACAACAACCCACCGGCGGCCGGCCCGGCGATGGCAATGTCGAACAGGGTCGAACGGTTGGGCAGCAAAGACTCGAAACGGGTAATCGCACCGAAAGAGCCGATTTGCCAGGTGGGAAGGAAAAATGGCGGCGAGAGTGCAATGCCATATCGTCCGGCCGCGATACGGTGGCCGAGTTCGTGAACGAGCAATATCGCCCAAATTCCCAAGGCGAGGGGCAGTGTTTCCGTCCAGCGGTTCAAATTCTCGAACAAGTCGAATCCGAGAAATGCCCCCCCGGTTTCGAGAGTGGTTACGATCGTCGCGACGAACAATACGACTGCTAAAATCTGTTGGTTCGTCGTGAGCGGTTGAGGGTCGTTACGACTCGGCAAGACGACGACGACCGTTTTTTCGTCGGGATCGTTGACGAAAAACAAACGGTAGCGATCGCCCACGCGATCGTGCAGTTTTTTCGACAGTTCCTGATGGGTCGCTTCGACCTCTCCCCGAAGGTTGCCTTTGAAAATTGCTCCCGACTGGTACGGGATCGTCTCTGTGGCGAAAAACGTATCGATTCCGAAGATTTCTTGAATGCAGTGTAAGTCGTCCTCGGGAACGGATAGGTTCTGAAACGGGCGATCGCTTTCTCGATCGCGATCTCGGACAGAGGCGGCGACTGGCTCCGTCGGTCGTGCGGTGTCCGGAGACGGTTCGGCCGCTTCAGAGTCTTCGGACGGTTCGGCAAGATCGGAAGTTTGAGAGGACTCGTCAGATTTTGAAGACCGTTGGGCGTTCGCTAGTTTTTCTAAGTACGCTCGTTGTTCGGGATCTCGAGCCGCCGCTCGCAGTTGTCGTCCCAGCCCGATGTAAGCTAAAACGGACGCGACGATGAGGAACAACACGCCTGCGAAATTGATGAAAATCCCGGCTGAGAACAGGGCGAAAAACAGCAGCCAGGGAGCTGTGACAGAAACCGACTGTAACCAAGACAGCAAGCCGATTTTGCCATAGGGTCGAGCGCGGTAATACCCCCAGATTAAAATTCCGGCGGCAAACAACACGATCGAAATTGGGGCGAGTTTCTCTGCTGCAATACCCATCAACGTACCTTATATCCGATTGCGAACCTGTCGTGCAGGTCGTCTGTGCGTCTCTCTAATGTAACTTTTTCGGGGATTGAGGCGAAAGGCGATCGCTGCGGTCGGTTCGGATCGATCGCGGTAGATGTCTGAATCGAGGTCGGCTTAAAATGGACGGGGATTCTTGCGGCCGGATGTCGGGCGATCGCGATTTTTGAAGATTTTTGAAATCCTTCTACCGCTTCTTTTGCTTTTACGCGCGCTTATGAAACAGGTTCCACTGTCCGCAGTTTGGGCGGCGATCTCCGTTGGCATCGCCGTTGGCAGTGGTGTCGTCGTTCTCGATCGCCTGGAAGCGCAGCGGTTCGACCGCCAGTACCGCCAAACTGTTCTCGATCGCCTCAACACGGTACGGGCAACCCTCGAAGGCGCTCTGCAACGACATCTTTTCGCGACGCGATCGTTTGCTGACTTGCTGGCAAGCCAGCCGGACGCGACGCGGGAACAGTTCGATCGCTTGGCCGAACGCACCCTAAACGGTTCGGAGTCGTTCGATCGCCTGCTTTGGTACGGTAACGACGGCGTGCGCTGGGCGTATCCCCTCCCAGCAGAAGAACTAAATCCGTTTCTCGTCGAAGTGCAGAGGACGATAAGAGACGAGGTCGATCTCGAGGTGCGGCGTCAGACAGACGGAACCCCCGAAATTTGGATAATGACCTCGGGAAGCGATCGACGGGGAACCGCCCTCGCGCGTTTGGATTTTGCCGACTTGGTACGAAAAACGGATCTGAGCGATCGCCTGCCTGACCTAGAGTTCGGCGTGCGGACGACGGCTCCCGTCGGAAACGCTCTGGCGGTGCTGTTCGGCGAGGCCGATCTGTTCGACGCGCGACCGGTGACGGGAGACGTGCGCTTCGGAAACGGCGCCTGGCAAGTGGCGGCGGTTCCGACTCAGGGGTGGTCGGCGCAATCGCCGTTACGGGGATGGATTCGCCTCGGCGGGCTGGTGTTGGTTCTCGGGGCGAGTGGGTTGACGTTTCAAGTGGTGTACGAACGACAGCGGCGGCGGGAGGCGATCGCGGCAGCAACGGCCGATTTGAGCGATCGCTTAGCGCACTATCGCTCTATTGTCGATCGCGCGACGGCAATTCTCTTGTTGTTAGATGCGGAGGGACGGACGATCTTTGCCAATCCTTACGCCCAACATTTTTTTGGCTATGGGGAAACGGAACTGCTGGGGATGTCGTTTGCCGAACTCGTATCGATGAAGGTCTCCACCGAAGAAGAGCCGACTCAAACGGTCGGCCCTCCCGAGACGCTCGCTCCCCATCGCCCCGGAGAACTCTGTCGCCAAACCCTCTGTCAGCGGCGAAACGGCGATCGCGTCTGGGTCGAATGGCACAATACGGTTTTGAAAGACCCCCAAGGGAACGGCACTGGCTTGCTATGTTTGGGGAACGACATCACAGAACGATACGCCGCCGAAATTGCACTGCGTCAAGCCGACCGCCGACTGCAAACGCTGTTGTCCGCCGTTGCCGATTCGATCGTCGTTCTCGACGGCGACGGCCGCTATCTCGATATCGTCCCGACCCCCAACACGGTTCTCTGGACGGGACGACAAAACGGCGATCGGATAAAAGACGCGCTGTCGGGCGATCGCGCGATCGCCC
>NZ_JAQNCQ010000227.1:0-5689 GCF_028368005.1 Geitlerinema sp. CS-897
TAAATAATTAAATTTATTCTACATTAATCGATCGCTCTATGTCAAGTTCTGCAAGCTTTACAGAATTTCGGCTTTGAATTTCAAATATCGAAATTGGGGTTAAATTAGTATTTTTTTGCATAACAAAATCGGAAGAGCCATTTTTTTTATCATTACTGTATAATACAACCCCAACCAATTTGACGATAGAGATGAGGGGTCATGATGCTGATGTGCTAGTTAAGGAACTCGAACATCGCAGCCTTTCCCCTCTTTTTGTTTACCCCTTTTTCTCAAATCCTCTCCCTTTCTCCCTTTCAGGAGTTTTCTGCACCACTAAGCAATGGAGACTTTTACGCCTGACACTTGCAAAACTGGGATGCACCCTTCGATAAAGTCGAGTCGCGTTTGCAGGTGGATGGGAATGGGTTCGTCGCGATCGGCGATCGCATACGTCATCTGTACCGATAACTCCCTGGCTTCAGTTAATTGACATTCAACGGCATGAATTGCGATCGATTCAGTCGGAACGCCTTCTACAATTTCACTGCCATCATGCAAGATATTTAAAATCTTTTGAGACCGCAAAACGTTAGCGATATCTCGATCTTCTAAAACGATTTCTGTCGTTCCCTCCGTGGGGTTTTGAAGTTTGACATTTCCCACCACTGCCTTTAACGGATCGACAGAAATTTCATCGAGTCGAATGTCTAAATTCGCCATACGAACGTTCGGCGAAACTGAAATTCCATTGGCGCTGAGGTGAAGTCCGTCCACGGTTCCCGAGGTAATGCGTTCGGTGTCGTCGCTGACGTGAATTTCTAAAGTTTCGGCACGATCGATCTGCGACGAGAATATAGCGTGCGCCACTTTATCAATGATTTTTTCAACGGTGAGTCTATCATGAAGTGTTTTGCGATCGAAATACTAGCGTCAACAGCGCGATCGAATCTCGTTTACTTCGATCGACCCGATCGCCAAATACTAAACACGAGCCACAACCCGAACAAACAGGCCGTCCAAAATAAAGCATTGGTGAGCCAAGGTACCGCTGCCATTTGGTCTTTAGAGACGACCAAAGCCCCGGCTAAAATTAATGCCGCTACGACAATACTAGAAGAAAGGCGATTGGCCGATTCGTCGAGACTGCGGCGCAAATCCTGCAACTCGTGAACTCGCAGGTTCCATTTAAGGCTTTCTGTGGTGACTCGCTCTAATAAAAAATCGAGCTGGCGCGGAGAGTTGAGCGACAAACTTTTAAATTCTAAACTCGCTCCGAGGAGATCTTGCAGTGGATTTTCACCGAGTAACTGTCGGCGCATCAAATCCGCCGTCAGGGGTTTAATTTCCTCGAGCAAATTCACTTCGGGGTTAAAGGTTCGCGCCACCCCTTCTAAGTTAGCTAAGGCTTTGGCGTAGAGTCCCATGTTACTGGGCCAGCGTAGGTGGTTGCGTCGCGCCGCTTGCAGCACTTCGTAAAACGCTTCGCTGAAGTTGAGTTGGGACAAACTCAGGTTGTAATACCGCCGCAACAGGCGATCGTATTCGTTTTGTAGGCGGATGAAATTGACCGGACGCACCGGTTGCGCTAGTTGTAACGTCAGTTGAGCGCAGCGTTGTGCGTCGAGGCTAATCATCGCCAAAATAATTTCGACAAGCAAGCCTTGAGTGCGGGGATCGAGGTTTCCCGTCATTCCCACGTCTAACAACGCCACCCGTCCGTCGCTGAGGTAAAAAATGTTTCCGGGGTGGGGGTCGGCGTGGAAAAAGCCTTCGATAAACAGTTGTTGTAAGAAGGCGCGGAACAACAGTGTCGTGATGGCGTTGCGTTCGGCTTGCGCGTCGCCGTTGTAGTGCTTTCCGGTAATTTCCGCCGACAGGATCGGAACGCCGTCGAGCCATTCCATCGTTAAGAGTTTGGGGGTGGTGTACTCCCAATAGATGGTGGGAACGGTGATGCGATCGGCGTCGAACCAGTCGCTCGAATTCAGACAGCGTTCGAGGCGAGCGGTGTAGTGCGCCTCTTGCGTGAAATCCAGTTCGTCTCGTAGGGCGTTGGTGAACTCTTCGGCCAGGGCGATAACGTCGTAGTATTCGCCGAAATCCGTTCCCGAGACGAGTTCGGCCAGGTTGGTGAGCAGCTCGATATCGCGATCGACCGTTTGCTCGATTCCGGGGCGTTGAATTTTTAAGGCGACTTCGCGGCCGTCTTGGAGGGTGGCGCGGTGGGTTTGGGCGAGGGAACCAGCGGCGACGGGTTCGGTATGGATTTCAGCGAACACGCCATCGAGATCGGCGTCGAATTGTCGTTGCAGTTGCGCTTCGATATCGGGCCAGGGAACGGGGGGAACGTCGGCCTGAAGGGCGCTCAGTGCTTTAATATATTGGGGCGGAAGCAGTTCGGGACGGGTGCTGAGCAGTTGACCGAGCTTGACGTAAACCGGTCCGAGGTCGATGAGAATGCGTTGGAGAACTGTAGGGGGCGGAAGTTCGGGTTTTTCTGCGTCGTTATTGCTCAACAAACGCCTCATGTAGTCCCATCCGTGGTACAGGACGACTTCGAGAATTTCTCGCTGTCGGGAATTCGATTTCGTCAAGGTCGATATCATGGGCGTTAATGGGGCGATGTGTTGTGCTGGAGGGGAAGCCGGGGAGAGGGGGAGCAGGGAGATAAGGGGACGAGGCGTCGGTGCGTGACGCGGAAAGTACCATTGTTCGGTCTACCCTCAAGATGGGTTCCCCGCGTCACACACCCTTGTATGTTGTCGGTGGGGACGGTGCGTGACGCGGTAACAGTCCTTTGACCTGACTTCGGCCACATTTCCCCGCCGCGTCACACACCCTACAGTCAACCGAAACACTGCTCACTGCTCACTGCTCACTGTAAAAAGCCCTTCTCCCCGTAGGAGAAGGGGCAGGTCGATCGTTCTCAACCTAGGGCAGTTAGGTGAGGGTCGATCTTCGTTTGACGTGGCGATCGCGATCGATTATTGTTGGAATTTCTTCGACGCACGCTCGAACGCACCCGTCAGTTCGTTCCAGGCACTTTCAAAACCGGACTGAACTTCCGACCAAGCGTCTTCGCTGGTTTCTTTCATTTCTTCAAATTTGGCTTGAGCCGCGTCGCGTTTGGCGTAGAGTTCTTCCATTCTACCGTGATATTCGACTGAGGCGTCGGCTTTGGCTTGTTCGGCTTTGGCTTTCAACTCGTCGATTTGGGCGTTGAGCTTGTCGAGTTGGGCTTTGACTTTGTTTTGATACTCTTGGCGAGCTTCAGTTCGGGCAGCCATTTGCTTTCCTCCTGGTTAAAGTTAATTTTGGGTTAAGATCGATCGTGTGACTCGCGTGAAATTGACGATCGCTTTCCTGTTAAAGTGCGAGTTTGAAATGCTAGTCTTATTGAAGCACTTCTGAAAGTCTCACCGCCTCTGTCTCGAGAGCGATTTTAACTCTATCTCGCGGTCGATCTGACTGTGTCAGTCGGTCGGAACGAACCAGGGCGATCGCCAGCCTAGACGTTCGGAGCCAGTGAGTTCTAGTCTTCTTTTGCAATCACCCAAACGGCGTGAACGATCCCTGGAATGTAACCGAGTAGCGTTAACAGAATGTTAATCCAGAATTGTCCCCGAAGTCCCACTTGTAGAAACACGCCGAGAGGGGGGAGTAAAATAGCAATAATGATACGAACAACGTCCACGAGTTTATTGTCCTCCGTGTAAATTCTTGTGTCTTTATTTGTAGTTTGACGAAACGAGATGGGCGATCGCATCCATCTCTCGGTAGATTTTCCAGAAATTTGACGATTTTTCAAGTTTGTTCGAGCGTCTCGACGTTCTGAGCGCTGTCAAAACAATCAAAAATTGAAGCATTTTTTACAAAACATCAAGACTTGCGATCGCTTTTTAATTAAATCTTAATATTATTCACAAAAGTTATTTAATCTCTGGATTGTAACTCTAGAAAAATCCACCAAAATTGTCTAACCTACGGTAGAGAGAGCTATCAAATTCTCCGTGTTAGTTTAAATACTGGACGGATTGAGGAGAAAATTATGAACGCCACGATCCTACGTCAGGTCTGGTCTACGGTAGAAGATACCCAAGCCACAACCCTCGCGAACTTAGACGACTCGACCTTGGTCGATCGCCTGATCTGGGACTTACAAGCCCAGAGCATCTTAAACGGCAGCGAGATCGATGAAGTGAGCTGTTACCTGCGATCGAAGCTCAGCCTGATCCGAGATTTAGCTGACGGCCGCGCGTTCTCCGCAACCCCCTAAAGCCAGACGAGACTCGAATTGGGGAACACGGAGAGACACTCTGTCGTTTCCGCTTTCGAGATGTCCCTGTCGGTCGTCGGAAAACCCACCGATCCGGCAGATCGGACAGCCCACGTCCCCAAATCTTCGAGACAATATATATGAAGGTTGCCGTTTTTAGTACCGAACCCTACGATCGCCAATTTCTAAACGCTGCAAACGCTTCAGCTCGCGGCGATCGCGAACTGGTCTATTTCGACGCCCGACTCGAACCGAAAACTGCCAGTCTCGCAGTTGACTTTCCCGTCGTGTGTGTCTTCGTCAACGACGATGTCGGCACGGAAACCCTAAAACTGCTCGCCGAAGGGGGAACCCGTCTCGTCGCCTTACGCTCTACCGGGTACAACAACGTAGACGTGCAAGCTGCCGTCGATCTCGGCATCAAAGTCGTGCGCGTGACCGATTATTCTCCCTATGCCGTCGCCGAACACGTCGTCGGGTTGATTCAATCCCTCAACCGCAAGATTCATCGCGCCTACAATCGGGTGCGCGACGATAACTTTTCTCTCAACGGATTGTTGGGTTTCGATTTACACGGTCGTACGGTGGGAATTGTCGGAACGGGTCGAATCGGCCGGATCTTCGCACGAATCATGGAAGGTTTCGGCTGTCGCTTACTCGGTTACGACCCCTACCCCCATCCCGAATTCGAGGCACTCGACGACGCTCGTTACGTCGAGTTTCCCGAATTGCTGAGCAACTCAGACATTATTTCCCTACACTGTCCGCTCACCCCAGAAAACTATCACCTCATCGATAGCCAGGCGATCGCCCAATTCAAACCGGGCATGATGTTAATCAACACCAGTCGCGGTCAACTCATCGACACCAAAGCCGCGATCGCAGGAATTAAATCCGGTCAAATCGGCTATCTCGGTATCGACGTTTACGAGCAAGAAGAAACGATTTTCTTCCGCGACTTGTCCGATACCGTGATTCAAGACGATACGTTTCAACTGCTGCAATCGTTTTCTAACGTCCTCATTACATCTCACCAAGGATTTTTTACCCAAGAAGCCCTCACCGACATTGCCAGAACCACCATCGAAAGCATCGCGGCTTTCCAAGAAGGAGCGCCCCTCGACCACGAAATTCAACCGCCCGAACAAGCACCCATTTCAGCTTGATCGAGCGGCTCGTTTTCTGCGATCGCGTCCGTGTCAGCCTTGGCTGATTCCCTCGTCGCCTTCGATGCTAAAATCGAGGGCGTGTTCGACATCGTCTGTAAATTCCTCGTCGAAAGCTTTGCCTCCGACTTTGCCAGTTGGTTGTTGGGGGAAGCGATGCCGTTGACGGAACTGAGTCCCTCCGAACTGTCTCTCGAACCGATTCGAGCCGACGCGCTCGTGTTACTGCAATCGACCGATACAGTTCTACACGTCGAGTTTCAAA
>NZ_JAQNCQ010000228.1:0-19001 GCF_028368005.1 Geitlerinema sp. CS-897
TCCCCATTAAATCGGCCATCGCCGACGAAAATGCAAGGTTTTTGAGCGTCTCGATGGGAAAACCTTGCACTAGCGGGTCAAAAAAATCCTCAAAACCCTTTCCGGGTCTGCATTTCAGTTTTATACAGCAAGCCCTAAATAGTCCCGAACCCAATCGCAGCCGTACACCAAGGGGTCGGTTTGTAGAATCCGTTCCCAATCCCACAACCGTACCGTGCGATCGTCGCCGCCAGAGACGATCGCTTGACTGTCAGGACTGGAAACAACGTCCCAGATGACGCTTTCGTGGCCGCCCAGTGTCATCAACGGAATACCATCACTGCACCACAGCATTGACATCCTCACCGTCCTTCCAGGGCGGTGAGGATGTCAATGTGACTGGCGATCGACGAGCGTAACTGACCCTCGAGCGTCCACAAGTTCAACCGTCCGTCTTCACTGACTTGCGTTGGGCAATCGTTAAAACGCGGTAGGTTCGCTTTCCTGATAGAAAACTAAACCTACCGCACCTGCGATTTTCCGACAACCCCATCGAGAATTCTCTTTAGGCTGAAAGCATCGCCGTTAAGCTCGAAGCACAAGCCGTTGTCTTAGCGGCGCTTCATGTTTTTCGCCATGTTCCGAAACATATCCATATTCGTGTCGGTTTTGGCCGTGCGCCGCTGGAAGTCAGAACTGCTCGAGGAGGTACTCGATTGGCTCGCACTCGTCGAAGACGGGGTGTCGGGAGCGTAATCGCGCTCTTCCATCGCTGAAACCTGACGGACGCGTTCGGTAGGACCGAGGCTTGCACCTTTGATGGTCGGGAACGTCCGGCGGATTTGCCGTGATTTCCGCATATAGTCGATGTCGCCCAAGGTCTTGGCGTCGTCCTGATTGAGAAAATAGGCTTGCGAGGAACCTTCCGATTTCACGGTTTGTTGTTCGGGCTGCTTTTTACGGCCGAACAGCCCGCGAATGAATCCAGTCATGTGCTTACCCTACCCAGCTTTATGTGTTTTTATTACGTTATATAAATAATAGCAAAGATTAAACCCGATACACTCATAAATGCGATCGAACGATCGATCGGTTGGCTCGGACGCGATCGCCTAAATTCTCTTGTGTCGTACCTCTCACTCCCACTCGACTCGATCGACATCCGTTCGAGATAACTGAATCGATTATTAAGAATTAATACGTTTTTTAATTTTTCGCAACAAATCACGAAGAACGATGACGCCTGGAGTCAGCCGTCTCCGACGAGCATTCCTGCGGAAATCGCTACGGCTAAAATGAAGTGAGTCGATAGTACCGTCCCCACCAGAAACTAAACCGCCGTGCAGTCAGACTTAGAAGGCTTAGAGCTGAGTTACGGAGAACTAAAACGCTTAAGTGGCATCGATCCCTCAGAGGTCTTTCGAGCGAGCCTGTTACGGAATCGAAGAACGAGACTCCAGTTTTTCCTACAAGAACTTCTCACGGGATTGGCCCTCACCCCGCTGCTCGTCGGATTTGTCTACCTGTTTCTCATCCGTCCGGTGTTAGGTAACTCCCTCGTCGCTGCGATCGCGTGCTTAGTCGTCATGCCGTTTCTCATCGTAGGAGGGCGTTGGCTGTGGCGACAGTCTACCACCCCCGCGACCTTGATGGCGCTCCTCGAAGATGTCGATCGCTATCACGCCACCCTCAAAGCCATCGAGATCGGCGATCGCCTCTCCGACAATCCCCCCCAAGATAACTCAGAACGCCAAGCCCTTCTGAGCGCCTTAAAACTCACCCGAGACGATCTCGTCCGCGCTCTCAAAACCGAGCGCATCCTCCGCGAAAACCGCGATTTCCTCGCCAACAGCCCCGAACTTTTTACCAACAACCTCACTGCCCTCAAAGCGATCGAAACCAACCATCAAGCCGGTGAATACGCGCGATTTCTCCACGATACTCTCCAAATCGGCATCGGAGTCCGCGAGGAAATGGAAAAACTGCAACGGGAGAAGGGGTGATGGGGAGCTTTTTTCTTGACACTTATCGGGCTAAAGCAACGATGATTTTTGGGTGACAGAGGAGCCGGAGTTTAACCACTTTCCGGTGGGAGGCTCAATCTCTCCCCATCACACCATTTACCCGTTTTTTACTGTTGCCATCTCAAAAAGCTTGTGTTAGGATAGGAGTCTATGGGCGATTAGCACAGTGGTAGCGCACTTCCTTCACACGGAAGGGGTCACTGGTTCGAATCCAGTATCGCCCACTGAAACTTCAATTAAATACCATTATGATGAGGTTGTGGTTAGTCACAACCCATCTTTATATAGAAATTAACCAGTACGGGAGTTTTACAGACTGATGACACAAACGACTCAAACTCCGCAAAAGGGTATCCAAATGACGGAAACTGCCCTGAAGCAAGTAATGATGCTGCGCCAACAGCAAGGAAGCGATCTGTGTTTGCGGGTCGGCGTGCGCCAAGGGGGATGTTCGGGGATGTCCTATACGATGGATTTTGAAGATCCCACGAACATCGGCGAACAAGACGAAGTTTACGATTACGAAGGGTTTCAAGTCGTTTGCGATCGCAAGAGCTTGTTATATCTCTATGGCTTAGTTCTCGATTACAATACCGCGTTAATCGGCGGCGGCTTTACCTTCACCAACCCCAACGCGACGCAAACTTGTGGTTGCGGTAGTTCCTTCTCAGCGTAATCGATACAAACGACCTCGAAAAACCGACTGTTCTCGGGAAATTTTCGAGTATTTTAAGAGAGAGACGTTCTCAGCCGGGAGCGTCTCTTTTTGGTGTAACGTTTTCCTGTTAGGACTTACGCAGTTCGACCGAAACGACTCTAAATGGAGAGGTCTGTGGGCAATGCCCACCCTACTAGCTCTAAATGGAGAGTCTGTGGGCAATGCCTACCCTACAAATGGTGTAGATGCGTAACTCCTGCCTGTATTACAAGCGATAGGAGTATTTTCGACGATGAGTCAACAAATCGAATCGGAATTCGAGCAGGCGATCGCGCGGTATCAAAACGGCGAGTCACCAAAAGCGTTGATCCCGACGTTTAAGGAAATTTGCGATCGTGCCTCGAAAAACAGCGCGGCGTGGACTTGTTTGGCGTGGCTGTACCTTCTCGACGACCGACCGAAATCCGCCTACAAAGCGGCGACGAAAGCCGTCAAACTGACCCCAGAAGATCCCCAGGCGCAGGTGAATTTGGCGCTAGCGATGTTGGAATGCGAGAAAACTGGGGTGCGATCGCACGTCGATCGCGCTATGGGGGTGATGATGGCTTCCTCGGAATTGCGCGAGGAAGTTCAGCGCAACATCGAAGATGGGTTACAGCGCAAACCCGATTGGAAAAGTCTTCTGAGAGTGCGTCGCTGGCTGTTCGAGTCTTAGGCGTTCTCGATATTGACGAAATGTTGACAGAATTCGAGGGGGAATAATTACCTATTCTGGATAATTGTTCGTGTATTTGCCTGAAATGTTAACCCCTCGAGTCTGCTGTCTTCAGCTTCGATGCTCTTTATTTCAAGGGATTCGAGCCTTAGATACCGTTTCGCTTCTTCTGTTAAATATTACGCGTACTTCACAAAACCTAAAATAACTTCATAAAAAACAAGCGAAGATAATGATAAGATTTAGTGAAGTCAGACATTAACTATTTCGCATTTTAATTCAGTCAACCATTTTGTTGGAGAAGAAGCATCATGAGTAATAATACCAAAAACGTGTCCGTCAAGCCAGAAACTCGCAATCACAAAGGCTTTTTTATCCAAGACGTCGAATACCAACTCATGGGTGTCGACGAATCCGGCTGGGCGCTTATTTGCCTCGACGATGTAAGCTGCCACTATGTCGATCCCGACAATCTAGAAGCACTTGAAGACCTCGTTGAGTAATCTCGATCTCTTCTAACTTGTATTAATTGGCGGCTAGACTAAGGAGTTAGTCTAGCTATTTTTTTGGCTATTTTTTGAGTTGAAGGTCGCGATCTCAGGAAACTAGCGATCGTCGAACTCTGCCAGCGCTTCCTCTAAAGCCGGTTTGATAGTGGGATAGCGATACTCAAATCCTTCCGCCAAGGTCTGTTTCGGCAGCACTTGCTGGCCTTTCAACACCACCATCGCCCCTTCGCCGAGCAACAGTTCCAACGCGAATTCTGGCACGGGCAACCAAGACGGACGTTCCATGACTTCTCCCAACACCTGACACAACGTATTCATACGAACGGGATTGGGTGCCGTCGCGTTATACACCCCAGAAAAGGCTGGATTCGAGAGCGCCTCCACAATCAATCGCACCACATCGTCGCGGTGAACCCAAGACACCCACTGGCGGCCGCTCCCGATGGGGCCGCCCACGAAAAACCGAAACGGCGTCAGCATTTTCCCCAACGCACCGCCAGGACCTAAGACGATGCCGAAGCGCAACACGGCGACGCGAGTGCCAAATGCCTTAACCTTCTGCGCTTCAGCTTCCCAAGTCTGACAGACCTGCGCCAAAAAATCGTTACCCGGCGTACTGCTTTCGTCGAAGGTTGCCGTTTCGCTCGTCCCGTAATAGCCTACCGCCGAAGCGTTGACGAACGCCGACGGCTTGTCCGAGGCTCGATCGATCGCTTCGACGAGCTTGGCCGTCGTCACCTGTCGACTTTCGAGAATCGATTGCTTGTATTGAGGCGTCCAGCGGCTGTCGGCGATGGGCGTTCCCGCCAGATTGACCACCCCCGTACATCCAGAAATCGACTGTTGCCAATCCCCCGATTGCATGGGATCGTAGCCGACCACCGACACCTGAGAAAACGCGGACGTGGGAAACAGACGACGCGCCTGTTCGGGACGGCGCGAGAGAACGACCACCTCCGTTCCGTCTTGCTGTAAACGAGCGACCAAACGACTGCCGACAAATCCCGTTGCACCTGCGATCGCGACCTTCACGAGCTGCTCCTTTGCTGCTGTTACGTCGTTTTTAATCTTAATCGACCGGCGATCGAGGGGCGATCTCGCCTCTACAGAGCCAATCGAAGTGCGAAATCGTAGACTGAGTAAATTTGCGTGTAATATTTTGTGTAACGGCTTAGGTGTCGCGTCGAAAAACGACCGCGCCTCAATTTGGCATTTAACAGTCGGGTATGTTCGATCGTGGAAGAACGACTGCAAAAACTTCTATCTCAGTGGGGGATCGCCTCGCGCCGTCGTGCAGAAACCTTCATTCGCGACGGCCGGGTTCGCGTCAACGGACAAACCGCCGAACTCGGAACGAAAGCCGACCCCGAGCGCGATCGCGTCGAACTCGACGGTCGCCTCGTCTCGCCGAACAGCCGTCCGACTCCCTTATATCTTCTGCTCAACAAACCCCTCGGCGTCGTCAGTACCTGCCGCGATCCCCAAGGTCGAACCATCGTACTCGACTTACTCCCCGAGGCGATCGCTCGCGGCCGGGGCATCCACCCCGTCGGCCGCCTCGACACCGACTCCACAGGTGCCTTACTCTTAACCAACGATGGAGATCTCACCTTTCGCTTGACTCATCCTCGCTATCATATACCCAAAACCTATCGCGTTTGGGTTCGTGGGTATCCGCCCGAATCCGCTCTGAGAGCCTGGCGACGGGGCGTTCTCCTCGACGGGCGCACCACTCTGCCCGCTCGAGTCCGAGTCCTCCAACGGGACGAAGCCAACGGTCGAACCCAACTCGAAACCATTCTGACCGAAGGACGCAACCGACAGATCCGCCGGGTTGCCGAACAACTGGGGTATCCCGTCGAGCGCCTTCACCGCACGGCGATCGGCCCGGTATCGTTAAATCCCTCCCCAGGAGACCCCCTTCCTCCCGGTAGCTACCGCCCCTTGCAAGCCTCAGAACTCCAGGCTTTACGAACTCAACTCGACCTAAAATCAGTACTGGTGCGATCGAACCTCAAGGAGCACAGCGGATGAAGTTCACGCGGATTCAGTTCAGAAAAAAAAAGAAAACCACGCGCAACCTCGCCCAGGTGCAAGCCGAAACCCTCGCTGAAATGGGAAGCTACCTGCGTCAGTTGCGGCAAGATCGATCGCTAACGCTCGATTGGATATCTCGTCAAACCCTCATTCCGTCTCGCCTGTTAAACGCCATCGAACACGGACAACTCGAAAAACTCCCCGAACCGGTTTACGTTCAAGGGTTCGTGCGTCGCTTTGCCGACGTTCTCGGTCTCGATGGCATCGAATACGCCCGTCAGTTTCCCACAGGTCTCGAACTCAAACCCCGTCGTCGAAGCTGGCGAGATTCTTCAGCCGCCCAACTGCGACCGCTTCACTTGTACCTGCTTTACATCTCCCTGGTCATCTTTTCCGTACGAGGTATCGCCTCGGTCAATCAACCCGTGTCGATCGACGCCCCCCCTCCGACGACTCTGCCCGCTCCCGCCCCCGCTCCCGCCCCGACTCCCGCTCCGACCTCCTCCGCCCCCGCATCTAACGCTCGGCCGGCCTCTCCTGCCACACCAAACCAGCCCGTGCGCGTCGGGATTACGCTGACCGACGAATCTTGGATTATGGTCGTCGCCGACGGCGAAACGGAATTTGAGGGCGTTCTCTCTGAAGGCACGCATTCTTGGTCGGCGCGAGAAGAACTCACCGTTTTGGCAGGAAACGCCGGAGGGGTCATGATTGCTGTCAATGGCAACGAAGCCCAACCGATGGGAGAACCCGGTAGCGTCGAAGAAGTAACCTTCGTGGCCGACTCTCGCTCGGGTGCTTCCTCTGATACGCCCCCTCAAGCCAACTAAAAAGTCGCCTTACCTCTCGAGAAGCGATCGCTGACGCTTTTGAGACTGTCCTGAAGTTGCCACAATCTTAAATGTAAAACTATAAAATAAACGGACGCGATGGCGTCAGTTAAAGTTTGACCTCACTGTTCGAGTCGGTCGCGCTGTTTGTCACGCTAACCCCTACTAGGAGTTTTTATGAAATCTATCGTTCGTTGGCTCGCCGCCTTGGGCTTAATGGGAGGAACGTTACTGGGATCGCTGGTTCCAACTTTACCGGCCTCAGCCTTGTCTGAAGAAGAAGTGCTGGAAAAACTAGCAACGATTCCCGTTTTCACCATTACAAACAACGACGGGGCCTTTTTCTTAGATGCCGTCCCCAACGCCCAAAATCAAAGCCAACCCCAACAGTTCGTTCGGGTCTTTTTCGACCTCGACGACGCCAAACAAGCCGCAGAAGATATCGCCTCTCAACGTCCCGACCTCGAAGACGAACTGCGTGTGACGCTCACGTCAATGGCAGATATTTACATGATGGAACAGGAGTTCGACACTGAGGACGCCAACCCCGAAACGGCGGGCGAAGATAACGAATCTCTCGAGTTTGCCTACATTCCCCCTCGCGAAGAAATGAACGCGGCGGTGTCGCTGCTGCAAGAACAAGAACGAACCTCGGACTTGATCGAAGTTGAAGGACAAAACGGCGAAATCGTTTATATTTTCCCAGGCGTTCCGTTGTTTGCGGCGACGGTGGGAGACGGCGAAAACCAACGATATTTAAGCATTCAACGGAACGGTGAAGCTTTCGTACCGCTGTTTTTCGATCGCGACGACCTGAACGACGCCATCCAACAGGCCGATCTCGGCGAACCCGTCAACACGCAAGTCCTACAACTCGAAACGCTGATCGATCGCATGATCCTCGAAGACGGAAACGATGCCGCCTACGAACAACTGGTGTTGATTCCCACCCGCGAATCGGCTCAGCTAATGGAAAACGTGATTCAGGAAATGCAGGATCGATCGGGGAACGGGACTCCCGTAGAACCTCCCGCCGCCACGCCGGAAAACTAAACGGAAATTCCTACGAAATTCGAGATGTCCGGTTTTTCTGTTTCCGATCCGACGCCGACCCCTACTGTGGGACGCGATCTGTGGGCGTGGCGATCGCAAGCTCGCCAAAACGCGGAAGCCGTGGGGATCGACCCTGATGAGGTCGATTGGCTGCTGCACCACCGAGCTGGCATCGATCGCCTGACCTTGCACTTGGGAGCGCAAAAACCACCCGAAACGGTCACCCTCGGCTGCTCCCTCCAAGATCTCGATCGCTTGTGGACTCGCCGCTCGAGCGATCGCGTTCCCCTACAGTACCTCGTGGGAACCGTCCCCTGGCGGCACTTCGACCTCCTCGTTTCCCCAGCCGTTCTGATTCCCCGTCCCGAAACCGAAGCGATTATCGACATCGCCGAGACGGCCGCCGAGGACAATAGCGGCGGAATTTGGGTCGATCTCGGCACGGGAAGCGGGGCGATCGCCCTTGGACTCGCTGAAGCCTTTCCCGACGCCTCTATCGTCGCCGTAGACGCCAGTGAAGACGCCCTGGCCGTGGCGCGAGCCAACGCCGAACGCTGTGGCGCGGGCGATCGCGTGTGCTGGCTTCACGGGAGTTGGTTCGAGCCGCTGACGCCGTTTGAAGGGCAAGTGCGCGGTCTGGTGTCCAACCCGCCTTACATTCCCAGCGAGGAAGTTTTAACGTTACAGCCGGAAGTGAGACGCCACGAACCCCACCTCGCCCTCGACGGCGGACGGGACGGGTTAGACGCCTTGCGCCATTTAGCCGAAACTGCCCCGGACTACCTAGCCGACGGGGGAATTTGGCTGGTCGAACATATGGCCGGTCAGTCCGAAGCCGTGCGATCGCTGTTAGAGACACTGGGGTGTTATCGAAACGTCCGGGCGATCGCGGATTTTGCAGGGATCGATCGCTTTGTCTTAGCCTATTTCGACGCGAACCTCCGCTAAAATCGAGAGATTCGCCGAACACACTGTCTCGATAACTCGATAAACTGTCCCGATGACCTTGGTTTCCTTCGATGCCCTCGTCGAGGGCGTGCGCTCTGGTAAAATTGCCAGCTTTCCCACCGATACCGTTCCCGCCCTCGCCGTGCGTCCCGATCGGGCGGCCGACCTGTTCGCCCTCAAACAGCGCCAAGCCACCAAACCCCTGATCCTGATGGGATCTCGAGCTGAAGACCTCTGGCCTTACGTGGCCGGAAGCGACGCCGAACGGGAACGGTGGGATGTCTTGGTCGGCCGACACTGGCCCGGTGCGCTAACCCTCGTTTTACCAGCCGGGCCGAAGCTACCGCCACAAATGAACCCCACCGACCCCACAACGATCGGCGTGCGAGTCCCCGACTGCGACATCGCCCGTCGCGTGTTAGCATCCACCGGTCCTCTGGCCACCACCAGCGCCAACCGTTCCGGGGAACCTCCTTTGACGGATGCGGCGGACATCGATGCGGCCTTCGAGGAAATTTGCGTCCTGTCTCCGAACGCCGACGCGCCCCTGTTGGCCTCGGGGTTGCCTTCGACCGTGGCGAAATGGACGGGAGAAGGTTGGCAGGTTCTCCGACAGGGTGCGATCGCGTTGTAG
The DNA here is from genome assembly GCF_028368005.1 of Geitlerinema sp. CS-897. Taxonomy (NCBI): domain Bacteria; kingdom Bacillati; phylum Cyanobacteriota; class Cyanophyceae; order Geitlerinematales; family Geitlerinemataceae; genus Geitlerinema; species Geitlerinema sp. CS-897. The sequence continues at coordinate 9,388 of NZ_JAQNCQ010000228.1, forward strand.
CAGTAGAGTAAAAGAAGAGGTGCGATCGCTCGGGCGATCGTCACTCGTCACCTTCGAGACGGCAACCCCAGAAGAGTCTGTCAATGACCCACGATTGACTGCCTGGCAGTCCAATCGGGGCATGAGGGGTCTCATCCTTCATCGTAAGCATTGACTAGACCTCAGAGCAGTTATCTGGAACGGACGGCAAAATACTCCTCTCGTTCTGCCCGCTCCAAGCCGAGAAGTCGCTCGGCGCTGTCAGACAGGACATCTTGATAGCTGTGGTCGAAGAGGCAAACACTCCCAAAAGGAGAATTATCTTAGATGCGAGTCCCTGTAGTTTCAAAAGAAGGTGTTCCTTTGATGCCCACAAAACCCAGTCGGGTGAGGCGTTGGCTCAAAGAGCGAAAAGCTGTCAAAAAATGGTCAGATGTCGGAGTGTTTTACGTTCGACTCACCGTCGATCCGAGCAACACCCAAACCCAAGAAGTGGCGGTTGGAGTAGACCCCGGCAAGCACTTTTCGGGTGTGGCCGTGCAATCGGCTAAAGCCACCCTATTCATGGCACATCTGATTTTGCCGTTCGAGACGGTTAAGAAGCGAATGGAGCAGCGACGCACGATGCGACGTACGCGCCGCTCTCGTCGCATTAACCGCAACGTGCCGTTTAAGTTTCGCAACCACCGCTCATCGCGGTTTAACAACCGTTGCCAAAACAAACTCCCACCGAGTATCCGAGCTAACCGACAGCTCGAACTACGAGTCGTTAGGGAACTGGCAGCAATTTTCCCCATTTCTACCATCGTCTGGGAATACGTTCGAGCGGATGTCGATCTAACCAGCGGACGGCGAAAGGCTCGTTCGGGGAAAGGTTTTTCTCCCGTAATGGTGGGGCAGCGTTGGGCGATCCGAGAAATGGAAGAAATCGCCCCAGTGGTGCAGTTGCAGGGCTGGAAAACTGCCAACCTCAGACGAGAACTGGGGTTGGTTAAGTCCGGCAACAAAGACGACGCCTCGCCAGAATCCCATGCGGTAGACGGCATCGCCCTGGCGTCGTCTCAGTTCGTTCGATATGAGTCGTTCCACGGAACGAACGTTCGCGGACATCGGTGGAAGGGTAGTGTTTGCATTACTCCCGCACTGTTTCGAGTGATTCGCCGTCCTCCCATCTGTCGGAGACAGTTGCACCTTCTGCAACCCGCCAAGGGTGGAACGCGTCGCAAGTATGGCGGAACCGTCACCCGGCACGGATTCAGAAAAGGCGACTTCGTTCGGGCGTCCAGGGCAGGACGCCAATATCTCGGATGGGTCTCTGGAGATAATGCTCGTCAGGTGTCTGTCAGCGACATTAACTGGAAACGGCTCGGACAGTTCAGCGCTTCTAAAGTGCAGTTGCTCGCCCCCAACACGAATTTGCTGGTCTTGGGAACATCGAACCCCACTCGACCCGCGTTTTGTTCCTCCCGCGCTTGAATCACAGATTTCAAGCGGGGTATCCACAAAGGAGGTTTTGATGAAACGCAAACCTTCTTCAAGTCCCAGTCGCGACGTTCCTCTGACGCCCGAGGATTTAGACGGGATTGAAGATCGAGATTTGCGACGCCGCGTTGCAGCGTTAGTCGAACGCTGCGATCGTCTCGAGCGCAGTAACGAACGCCTCAGTCGCGAGTTGCAAGACTGGCAGTTGAACTATCGCCTCGCGGTCGAACTCGGTCAGTTCAAAGGGGGATTTCTCTCGCGGATTTCCCACGAACTGCGATCGCCGCTCAACGGCTCGATCGGGGCGCTCCAACTCATCTTGGCCGATCTGTGCGAAAGTCCCGAAGAAGAACGGGACTTTTTGGGTAAAGCCCACGAATCCGCTCTCAAAATGGTGGCAATGCTCGACACGATTCTCAAAGTCGCTCGTGCCGAACAGGGACGCGCTCCCCTCAAACTCGATACGGTGCGCCTGTCGGATCTCTTTGAAGAAGTTCGCGAACTGTTGTACTTGCAAGCGGCCAACCACAATCACGATTTTCAAATTGTAATGCCCGAGTCCGACGTGCGGGTTTCGGCCGACTTCAAAATGTTGTTACAGGTTCTAGTTCACGGCGTTCAGACGGTATTCGAGCGCGTGGAGTACGGAAAATTGCGCTTGTCTGTCGAGGCGGGCGATCGCACGGTCGATATTTGGCTCGATTCGTCTTGTCCCTTCGAGGTGTGGAACGAGCCGGTCGATTTCATGCGATCGCCGCTTCCCGATTGCGATCCCCGTGTGGGGCTTCCTCAGCTATCTTGGGGGCTTACGGTACTGGTCGATCGCGCTTTACTCGACTTAATGCAGGGGGATTTAACGGTTCTCGATCCCCCTGGAGATCGTCGAGACTGGGTCAGTCGGATTCAATACTCGCTCCCACGGGAACGTCCGATCTCGGAAGTGGACTGACGAGGGGCGTGTTGTGCAGCACCATCGTCGTCGTCGAATTTTCCTCGAAGCCGATGCGTTCGTAAAATCGCTGTTGGTAGGTCGTCATCAAATACACCCGTTCGACGCGGTTGACGCGAGGGTGGCTCAATACGGTTTCGACTAATTTACGACCGATACCCAATCCCTGATATTCGGGATGGACGACGACGTCCCAAATGGTAGCGCGGTAAATTCCATCGGAGGTGGCGCGGGCAAATCCTGTTAAGCGATCGCGGTCCCAAACTGTAATGACGGGTTCGCTGTTGGCGATCGCGATTTCGAGGTCTTCGAGGCGGCGCTCGGCTGCCCAAAACGCGGCGAGATCGAATAGGGCTTTGACTTGGTAAACGTTAATTTCGGATTTGCGATCGCAATAACGAACGTTTCTGCAATCCATTGACTCAAACCTCTCCTAAACCTGCAATCTGACAGGCTTAATAACGGCTGTATTGAAACGAGCTGGAATATTTGTAGCAAATCTTGCTAAATTTTGGTAGCGAAATTTACACTGTCCGCGATCGTTTTCTAACATCCAGGTTCGACAACGGGAACTATCTGAAACGTGGGGATCGCCCGCTATCGAAACCCTGTGGCGATCTCGAGGAGATCGCTCGCTCCAATCTCCCCTAAAATTCATATAAAAAGTCGGTGCGTCAAGATACCTTAACGCACCGTTTGAAAACAGGCAACGGTCTGTTTAAGCGTCAGCTTCGGCGTAAACGCTGACTTTTTTACGACTGCGGGTTTTGTGTTCGAAGGTCACGATTCCATCGATCAGAGCGAACAGCGTATCGTCCCGTCCGATACCGACGTTCGTACCGGGGTGAATTTTCGTACCGCGCTGGCGGACTAAAATGTTACCCGCTTTAACCACTTGGCCGCCGTAACGCTTGACGCCCAAGCGTTTAGCGTTAGAATCGCGACCGTTACGAGTACTACCGGTTCCTTTCTTGTGAGCCATCGTTTCTCCTCAATTTGGATTTTCGACAAACAACCAATTCCCGTGAAATCTCACCGCGACATTTCACGGAGCGATCGGCGATCGCGATCTCTTATTCTGCCGTAGTTTCGGCAACCTCAGCCACCAGTTCCGTCGGCTCGGCGGACAAAGCGCTTTCCTCGAAGGCATTGCTTTCAGCCAAGACCGTACCGTTGAAGCTAATACGCTCGATCGCCAACCGCGTGAGTTCCTGACGGTGACCGCGCTTTTTGCGGGTTTTCTTCTTCGGCTGCATCTTGTAGACGATTACCTTGCGACCCCGGCGGTGTTCCAACACCTTGCCTTCCACCGTAGCGCCTTCAACCCAAGGTTGTCCCACGTGGGCGTCGTCTTCGTGGCGAACGAACAGAACCTTATCGATGGTCACGGCTTCGCCGGGTTCCACGTGCAACAGTTCCACATCGTAGAACCGACCGGGTTCTACCATGACCTGCTTTCCGCCAGTTTCGATAATTGCGTAAGTCATCAAACCGTCCTTTCTAAATTGCCGTAGGGGTAGCCAGATCGCATTGCGATGCTATGGCTTTGCGATACTGTGCCTTTGTGCGACCCGTTCCGAGCTGAAATAAAAGAGCCAACTTCCTATTGTCGCAAGTTGGCGCTTTCACTGTCAAGATTTCGTCGAGACAACGAGTCGAGATCGATCGCCTTACTCTTCCTCGTCGCCGCCTTCAGCGGTGGCTGCAACGACAGGTTGCTTCACCGTCAGATAGCGCAGCACCTCTTCAGACATTCTCATGGCGCGTTCGAGTTTCGCGATCGCATCTCCCGGCGCGTCGTAGTTCATTTGAACGTAAACACCATCGCGATGGTCTTCAATCTCGTAAGCCAAACGGCGTTTACCCCGGTGTTGAATATCGAGGTTTTGAGCGCCGTTTTCTTCCAACAGCGTGCGATACTTGTCGATTTCGATATCCGTGCGCTCTTCTCCCAAGTCGGGGCGCAGGATGTACATCGTTTCGTAGATAAACTCTTTCATGGTCTGTCCTAATCAGTCCTTATGGTCACAGTGGCGTTCGAGCCGTCGAATCCAACCGCTCGAAGCAAGGAGTGAACGTTCGATCGCCCCTCAAGCCAACCGTCGCAGCGAGGGCGATCGATGCCGTCTCTTGTGCCTGATATCGACCGATTCGGGGACGTGACGCCCCCACCCAGTCTAAATCCAAGGCGACTTACTACTATACCCCAAAGTCGCCCCCGTTCGATCTCAAACGCGATCGAGATCCTCTCTCAGTCTCTCTGTGTCCTCTGTGTCGGGTGTTGTGAAACGGTGCGTTCCGGCGAATTCAGGCTGTTGGCAAAATCCCAAAGCTCGATCGACACCAGAACACACCCGACCTGTCTGTGTCTCTCTGTGTCCTCCGTGCCTCTGTGGTGAACCCGGTTTTCCAAGGCAGCCTATTGAAGCCAGACAGCCAGTGTGATAAGTCTGAACATTAACGCCACTCCAACGCCTCAATGCTCGATCGCGCCCCTGCCCGCTTTTCCATCACCCCAAAACTCCCACCCCAACGGTGGCATCTCCACGATCCCGAAGAGAATCGCACTCGGGAACTCGCCCAAACCCTCGATCTCCCCGACGTTCTCGCCCGAGTTCTGATCGATCGCGGCTTCGACACCCCCGAAAGCGCCCAAATTTTCTTAAATCCCGAAACCCTCGAACTGCCTCGGTTTATCGACGACTTCCCCGACTTGGGCATCAGTTACGACCTCATTCGGGAAATGCGCGAAGCCGGACGACTCATCGCCATTTGCGGCGACTACGACGCCGACGGCATGACCAGCACCGCCTTACTCCTGCGGGCGTTGCGAACCTGCGGCGCCAACGTCGAATATGCCATTCCCAGCCGCATGACGGACGGCTACGGCATCAACTCCCGCATCGTCCGCGAACTCCACGAAAAAGGCGTCGGTCTCATTATCACCGTCGATAACGGCATTAGCGCCCACGATCCCGTCGAAGAAGCCCGAGAATTGGGGATGGAAATCATCGTGACCGACCACCACGACTTACCGCCGGAAATTCCCCTGGCCAGCGCGATTCTCAACCCGAAAATGACCCGCGCTGACTCTCCCTATCGCGGCATGGCAGGGGTGGGCGTGGCGTATATGTTGGCGATGCACGTTGCCGAACAGTTGGGACATCTCGACGAGTTACGGTTGCCCCTGTTGGAACTGTTGACCTTGGGAACGATCGCCGATCTCGCGCCCCTGTCGGGGGTCAACCGCCACTGGGTCAAGCAGGGGTTGGGATTGCTGCCTCACTCGACGATTCCTGGAATTCAGGCGTTGATGCAGGTGTCGGGAACCACGGAAAAGGGCGAGAAAGCTCTGAAACCGGACGCGATCGGCTTTCGCTTGGGACCTCGGATCAACGCCGTCGGACGCATCGGCGATCCCCAGTTGGTCATCGAGTTACTTTCGACGGACGATACGGGTATTGCCCTGGAACGGGCGATGCAGTGCGAACAAATCAATCAAACCCGTCAGGGGATGTGCCACGACATCGAACGGGAAGCGATCGAATGGTGCGAAGACTCGGGAATCGACCTGTTGGAAACGCGGATTCTGGTTCCCATTTCCGACGGTTGGCATCACGGGGTCATCGGGATCGTCGCGTCGCGATTGGTGGAACGGTACGGGGTTCCGGTGTTTATTTGTACCTACGAAGATGAGGAAAAGCAGCAGGTTCGCGGTTCGGCGCGGGGAATCCCTGAATTTAACGTTTTCGAGGCGTTGGAATACTGCAAAGATTTACTCTCGAAACACGGCGGACACCCGGCGGCGGGTGGATTTTCGCTACCCGAGGAAAATCTCGAGGCATTTCGATCGCGCTTGAGTGAGTTCGCCTGTCAGTGTTTGGAACCGCACCATCTCAAACCCCGCGTGACGATCGACAGCCATCTGGAGTTAGAGGGGGCGAATTCGACGTTATACGCAGAGATCGATCGCTTGCATCCCTGTGGCATCGGCAACCCGGAACCCGTCTTTTGGACGCATAACCTGCGCGTCGCGGAACAGAGAATCGTAGGAAAAGGACATTTGAAGTTAACCGTAGCCGACGAGAACGGCACGGAGAAAAAGGCGATCGCGTGGCGTTGGGGGGATTATTTTCCGCTGCCAACGCGGGTGGATTTAGCCTACAAGCTACGGGAAAATAACTGGAGCGGCGAACGGGCGATCGAACTTGAAATCGTCGGGGCGCGACTTCCAGATGGGGTGGAATTGACGGCAGATGCGGAACCGTCCCCCTCTGAATCAGTCAACGTCGAAGAAGCAAGCAGCGTAGACGATTCCATCTCAGAAGCTTCAGATTTTGAATCTTCCACGACTGACGAGGTAAGCTCAAACGATGGGACAGTGGCAGAGTTGCCCTCGAAAAATGCGAGCTCGAAATTGCCGGAATCTGAGAGTTCTACGGCTGACAATACAATTTCAGAACTTCCTAAATCTGAGAGTTCTACAACTGAAGATTTGACTGCGGAAGAGTCACAAAAGGAAAATAAAATTTCAGAATTTCCTAAGTCTGAGAGTTCTACAACTGAAGATTCAACTTCTGAAGAGTTCCCCTCGGACGATTCGACCTCGGAAGAGGTAAGCATAGACGATGCAATTTCAGAAGTTCCCAAATCTGAAGACTTAACTTTTGAAGATTCGACTGCTGAAGAGTTACCCTCGGAAGATTCAAACTCGGAAAAAGCAAGCGTAGACGATTCGACAACCGAAACGCCAGCGCCCAAACCTCAACCGTCTGCGCCCAAAATTGCCAAATTCGATTATCGAAATCGCGTATATCAATGCGGTTTGTACGAACTCGCAGATGGAAAAGAACTCCGAATTCGCAACGATCGCGGTCAAGTTCTCGCGGTTCGACAGGGTAGCGAAACGGGGTTACTCGGAACGAGTCGCGAGGATGCGAAAACGGTCAACGTTCGACAAAAGCGGTTTTTCGATTTAATTAAAATAGCCAAACAAGCGTTGCAAGTTTAGTTAAAAATAGATAAAGTTTCTTCAAAAATTAACCCCATTTTTTTGAGAATGGGGTTACAAATTATCTGTTTTTAAAATTGATTTTATTCCAGAAAAAAAGCATTGAAAACTGGGTGATCGATTCAAATCGGGTTGCATTTCTTCCGAGATAGCGCGAGCCGCTTCTACTTTATTCAATCCGCCGGGATGATAGTTTTTACTTTGCAATAATTTTTCAAGAGCTTCCCAAGCTCCCACAATTTCATCGGGGTGTCGATAGCGTTTTTGAGTCGCAAATTTAGGCAGAATCTTAGGATAAGCTTTCGTAATAGCATCCGCATCGCCGAGAAACCAGGCTTCGAGTTCTTCGATCGCAATACGGTTAAGAACAACAAAGTCATCGCTTGGATAATTACTTTTCGTAGTAAAACCACATAAAATAGCTTGCTGTTCTAAGGTCTGTTTTAAATCGAAACAGTTATCGTTATCTCGATCGCACAACACCACAATACGATAATTTTCGGGTATCCAAGCACGATATCCTCGGAGGCGATCGGGGAGTTTTTTGAGAAGATCGCGTTTCCCTTGAAAAGCATGAATTTGAAACGTTACATCTTCGGGCAAAAACTTCAGAAGTAAATTTTCAAGAGCCATTTCAGCCGAGTATTCTTCTACTAAAAATTCGATATGAACCGACATGAGTTAATTTTTGCGTCAACTTGCCTTTTTAGAAAACACCAAATTCACGTTTTAGAATTACTTAAATTCTATTTTTTAAATTCTCGGTGCACCATGATTTTTTAAAGGATTTCCAAATTCAAAAAAATCCTCCATCCAAAGGTTTCCCAGCGTTGCACCGTTATCAATTGCTTCGCAGACTTCACGCATATCCGCAGCTCTTTTCGCTTGTGTAAAACCGCGTTCGTCGCGATACAGTACCCAAAGTTCGTTAGGACGCAAGCCATCGACGAAATAAGGAGAATGGGTTGTAACCATCAGTTGACTTTGACCGGACGCCGTTCGACACTCTTCAGCGAGTTCGGGTAGCAAACGGGGATGGAGATGGTTTTCAGGTTCTTCAATTCCGATGAGTTGAGGCGGATCGGGATCGTACAGAACTGTTAGATAAGATAGCATTTTAAGAGTGCCATCAGAGGCAAATTTTGCCAGAATAGGTTGTTGAAAAGGAGCATCTTTAATTTGAAGCAGAAGTCGTCCGTCCAACATCATTTCGGCGTCGATGCGTTCGAGACGTGGAATGCGTCTTGCGAGGGTTTTAAGGATGCGATCGAGCCGTTCGGGATGTTGTTCTTTGAGGTATTGTATGACGTTAGGTAGGTTGTCTCCGATTTCGGATAAACGTTCCTGGGGACCGGCTTCAGGGGTACTCCGTGCGGTATCTATGGTGAGATAAGATAGATACCAGCCACTAATAAATCGTCGCAAAGCACTAACGCGAGGATTGCTAGCAAATTGTCCGAGGGTATTGACTGCTAAAATATCGGCACTATCTAACTCTTGTGAAATGCGTTCGTCCTGTTCTTCTGGCATTTCACCACTAATCACTCGACCTTTACCCTCTTTGAAGTCGAGAAATTTAAACGGTGCGCCGAAGCGTTTTCCGCGCCTCCATTGCAACCATTCTTCCGCAATATAAGGACCTCGTTGATTTTCTTCGATTGCCAAAAAGTAGGTAATCGGCGGAGTTCGATCGTTTTCGCGGTATTTTAACTCAAAGGAAATCGGACCCGTTGCACCTCGCGTCCGAAGTTCGCGGAAGCGTCCGCGTCGGTCCCAGGCACGTCGGAGACCGAGTTGAAAGCATTCCGACAGAAAGGCAAATACGTCAAATATTGTGGATTTGCCGCTACCGTTGGGACCGAGAAAGACCGTCAGCGGTGTAATGTCTCTGAGTTCGAGATTGTGAAGGGCGCGATAATTTTTGATCTTGAGTTGTTCGATTCTGGCAATAGTCGGTTTAGTCATTGGATGACTCGATATGACGTTCTTGAACTCAAAGAAATCCGCAAATTCCGCAAGATACAAAAACGGATCTCAATAGAAAATGATAAATGAGGCTCTTCCGAACTTAAGATGCAGAATCAATCTGAAAAAATCATAGAAAGCTGACTCCTAAGCTCAAAGTTGCAGAAATTACGAAATCCATAAGCTTTGCGTTTAATCAGCTTTAACTTGTTGTTTAAACCTTCCACA
>NZ_JAQNCQ010000229.1:0-25753 GCF_028368005.1 Geitlerinema sp. CS-897
ACATCAGTTTTGGGTGGCAAAATTCCCGATTAGCATTTCCCGTATAAGATCCCCGGCATCTCCAAGATGCCGGGGATCTGGAAATTGAGTGCGCCCAATTCGATGAATTTACATAATTGAGATGCACCCCATTTACCCTACACACTAAGGTCGGAAGAGCCGCATTTTCAATGTGGCATCATTTTTAATTCTCAGAACAAAATACTTATTTTTTTGTTGGAGAAGTTCCTTAACTCGCTCAGAACTAGCAAACCCTCTATCCATTCTGCAGATAGAGTTTTCGGCCGTGGCTTCTATCGTTTTATTGCCATACTGACTGTCATGACCTTGTCCAAAGTGAATGTGAACTCCATCAATAATTTCTCGCTCGTTGCTGGTTTCCGCAAAAAGCTTAACTTGATGATATTTTTTTTGCCATAACAATTTACTTGTTAGGGTAATTACTGTTGAATCTACGGGAAATAAAATTAACTTTTCAGGCCGATCTAGCTTCTGAATAGCTTGAGCTTTAAGTTTTTCAAACAACCGAACAAACACTTTAAAATCTCGATGTTTACTCGCTTTATAAAACGGCTCTTCCGAACTTACTATGCAAGAAATCGCTAAAACCCTCACAGAGTCTAACTTTTCGCTTAAACTTATAAAAAGAGAGCTGAAATTGCGAAATTCCTTTCCAGAGGTCGGCTACAGGCATTTACCCTACATACCAGGGTCGGAAGAGCCTAGAAAACGTTGATTTGTCAATAGATATTCCTCGACATTTTAAGCGAAAGAATAAATCCGTCATGCTTTTAATCCCCCGATCCAGGCTAAACGTTAACCAGGAGGATACAAATGTAAAAGTATCTAAGACTGGATAATCGTTTGTGGGAAGATCTCCGAGATACTGCTTGACAATTTTGGGAAAGTTAGATTCCATCATTGCTGTCATATACTTAAATTTAGTTCTCTCTACAATTATAGATTATTCGAGCAATGTTTGTCTATTTTTACTATCATTCAACGCTTCTGGCTTTAATCCCCTTTTCTCGATCGTAAGAGCCGCTGCTGATGCAGTTTTACTGTCTTTTTTTGTATCAATTTTTTCCAATTCTCAGAATTTTTCCGAAAACTATTAATCTTAGTTATGAAGTGGGTCAGTTAAGTCAAGTCGAAGTTATGATTTGAGGAAGAAAGCTTCTTGCTCATTTTCCACCTCCGGCTTTTGATAACTTTTTCAGCAAACCCTAGATAAACTTTGTGAATTCTCGAAGGACATCCCGATCGAGTCGAGACGCTGAAGAGCGAACCGAGAAAAATAAATATTTTGAAATAAGTATTGACAAATTTATTTTTTTATGTATACGAACTCGACATCCACCAAAACTGTACTATACAAAACCATGATTCTCTCGCATCTGTTCCCTTGGCGATCGAGAGTCGTTCCGGTGTCTAGAGGAGCCGAACTATGACAGCAACAGCGCCCCAACCTACCACCATGCCCGAACTCGAGCGGTCCGTTCGGCAATCGGTTCCGATCGAATACGTCCGCCAGTGGTTGGCGGTGCAGCCGAAACGAGCCTATCGAGATCTCGCTGGGGATTGGCTGATAATTCTGACAGCGTTTGTCCTCGTCGCTGCAATGCCCACGGTTTGGACTTATCTCGTAGCGTTTCTGCTTGTCGGAACCAGTCAGTACAAACTGTTTATCCTCGCCCACGATGCGATTCACGGCGCGTTACATCCCAACCGTCGCGTTAACGATAATTTAGCCCGCTGGTTGGTATACGGGCCGATGTTTATGGCACTCGAAGACGCGCGGCGCAACCATCTTCAGCACCACCGTTACATGGGAACCCCCGACGATCCCGATCGCTACCTACACACCTTCGCCGCCAAAAATTCACCGCTACAGTTTTTGCTGTACTGTTCGGGTTTAGCAACATTTGGAAAAACGGTGTTGAAAGTCACGCCCTTTGGAAAACTCCTCGAGGCGTCGAATCGCGACAGTCAAGCCTCAGAAACTCAAACCCCAGAGACACCCCAGACAGAAGCGTTACTCGGAGACTATTTCCAGCAGCGAATACCGGTGTTGTTGTGGCAACCGCTGTTAATTGCAGCGATCGCCTTGTCGCCGCTTCCAGTGTGGGCGTATTTACTGCTGTGGGTGGCACCGATTTTCTTTCTCGTCTTCGTTCCCGACGAAATTCGCGCCTTTTGCGATCACGCAGTTTTGACTTATCCTGACGATACTTGCGATCTCGAGCGGTTGATTTCGTTTCGTCCGCCGTGGTGGGAAGCACAGATTTTTTCACCCCATCATATGAACTATCACGCCGAACACCATCTCTGGCCGTCGATGCCTCATTACCATTTAGCGAAAGCCCATCGCTTCGTTCGCGATCGCTCTGAAATCACCGTTCGCGGCAGTTATATCGCCTTTTTATGGCGCGTCCTCCGCTTTTTACAGTCACCAGCCTTTTACAGTGAACAGTGAACAGTGAGCAGTGAACAGTGGATCTGGGAACAGCAATCGTAGGGTGCGTGACCTAAAGACAAGAAAAGCATCCGGTCTTACCGGCCAACTCGTCACGCACCGACTCCATAGGGTATTCCTTGTCTCCCCTTCTCCCCCTCTCCTTATGTCCCCTTCCTCGCTTCAACTAAAATTCGTGCGATGTGGCGTTTGCGGTGCAGATAACTGGCATCCTTACGCCTCGGGTAAAGACTACGAGTACGACACCTCGAACGATGTCTTTCGTATGGTGCGTTGTAAGGAGTGCGGGAACGTCTACCTCAACCCTCGCCCTGCTGAAGTAGAATTTTCGCAGATTTACCCGCCCAATTATTATGCGTATAACTACGATACGGCCGTGCATCCGATCGCGCGGCGGGCGAAAGATTGGTTAGATGCAGGAAAAGTCAAATCTTGGATCGCACCGTTTGAAACGAAACGAGCCTTGCGATTTTTGGACGTCGGTTGCGGAAACGGGCGCTATTTAACGATGTTGCATCGCCTCGGATTAGCCAAGCATCAGTTGTTTGGGGTGGAGATGGACGCCACGGCGATCGATCGCCTAAACGCCGAGGGCTATCAGGGATTTTACGGGCGTCTCGAAGATATTGCCGACGAGTTACCAGAAAACTACTTTGACGTTATCGTGTTGTTGCAAGTTCTCGAACACGTGGCGAATCCGGCGGAAACGGTGCGCTGTTTGGGACGGTTGCTGCGCCCCGGAGGACGGCTGATTTTAGAAACGCCGAATACAGAAGGGTTAGATGCAAAGCTGTTTCAAGGGGGCTGTTGGGGCGGCTATCATTTCCCTCGCCATTGGAATTTGTTCGATCGCCGCACGTTAACGCGTTTAGTCACCGATGCGGGATTGACGGTCGATCGATTTAAAGCATTGCCGTCCCACGCCTTTTGGATTTTATCGTATCGCCACTGGCTGGCGCACCACCAACAACGACCGCGCCTGGCATCACTTTTCGATCCGTTACAAAATGTGTCTCTCTTGAGCGTGTTTACGGGATTCGACTGGTTGCGATCGAAAATGGGAGTGTGGACCTCGAACCTGCAATTAATTGCGGTCAAACCGAAAAGCCCGCCCTTATCATCGTCTCCCGAGCGACCGTTTGGCAATTTACAGCATCTGTCTTGAATAGTGCTTAAGCTAGATTTAACTCGCGCTTAACTTTTTGCAAAATAATGTTTACAAAATAGCATGGCGATCGCGTGCTGTAGACCGCACTCGAACGTCAAACAGAAATTAGAAAGAAAGGTGTAACATAAATTTGTGACATTTCTTTCCGCCATCGAGCCGGTTCGATCGTGCAGTCGTAGAACGAGCAAAATGCACAAAATCGAGAAATTTCGGTTGAAAACGGTGCGATCGCGAACTCCGATCGAGCATTTTGTGGAGTTTAGCGTGTCTGACTCTCTCTGCATCTCTCTTCATCTTGAAATCAAGTAACGACGATCGGGTTATGCTAGAATCTCAACCCCTTTCAGAGTTTTACGGTAGTTCTCTAGAAGACTTAAATCTCAATTCGAGGTTAAAAGATTTATCGCTCTACGATTTGCAGATTGAAGTCGATCTTCCTGGCGACGTTCTCGTGGAAACATTTGCGAAAAACCCCCTAATTCCAGGTGCGATTTTAACGGAGTCAAAAAACTTTTTCGGAATGATTTCTCGACGGCGCTTTTTAGAAATTATGAGCCGCCCCTACGGGATCGAATTGTTTTCTCGACGTCCGCTGCGATCGCTCTACACCTTTATCGAAACCGACCTTCTCTACTCGAGCGGAGATACGCCCATTTTCGAGGCAGCGCGTCAGTGCTTGCAGCGATCGCCCGAACTGCTTTACGAGCCGATCGTCGTCGAACTCAGCCCCAAAACCTATCGTTTGCTCGACGTTCACAAACTACTCGTCGCCCAAGCCCGTCTCTATGAAATCGCGACGTTTCTATTACAACAGCGTACCGCAGAACTCGATCGCGCCAATGCCGAAGTCACCGAACTCAACGACCGTCTCAAAGCCGAAAACCTGCGTTTGGGAGCAGAAGTCGATGTCGCTCGAAAACTCCAACAAATGCTACTTCCTAAAGATAGCGAACTCGATGCCGTTCGAGACCTCGACATCTCCGGGTACATGGAACCGGCCGACGAAGTCGGAGGCGACTACTACGACATTCTCCCCCACGATCGCGGACTGAAGATCGGTATCGGCGACGTGACCGGCCACGGCTTAGAAAGTGGCGTCCTCACGATTATGGTACAAACCGCCGTGCGAACCTTGCTGGCAACTCGAGAAGCCGATCCGGTGACATTTCTCAGTACCCTCAACCAAACCATTTTCGATAACGTCCAACGGATGAACTCCGATCGCCACCTGACGCTAGCACTGTTAGATTACTGGAGCGACGGCAACAGCGGCCGACTGCGATTGAGCGGACAACACGAAGAAGTCTTAATTTTAAGAACTGGCGGCGATCTCGAACGAATCGACACCATCGATTTAGGTTTTCCGATCGGACTCGACGAACAGATCGGCGACTTTATCAGTGAAATTACAGTGACGTTAGATCCCGGCGACGCAGCCATTCTTTACACCGACGGAATCACCGAAGCCGAAGATGAGGACGGTAACTTTTACGGACTCGATCGCCTTTGTGAAGTCGCCTGTCGTAACGCTTACAAAAGCGCCCGAGAAATTCGACAAGCGATCGTCACCGACCTCAGACAACATATCGGTCGGCAAAAAGTTTACGATGACATTACCCTGTTGGTTTTAAAACAAAAGCCCTAAAGCAAAAAATTGAAGGCGGGCGATCGGACTTTTTTGGCTCGTCCGTGACGACTGGCACGCTTTATGTAAAAATTTTACCAGAACTTAACCCGAAATTGTGTGTTAAATAACCGTGTTATCTCTAGGTTCGTTTTCATTCTTGGCCTCTACTATCCATTACGTCGGGAGTGAAAGGAGCGGGTATCCGGTGGTAGATATTCTTTGGGTTTTGGTGTGTAGCGGCTTGGTTTTCCTGATGCAGCCCGGCTTTATGTGTTTGGAGTCCGGGCTGACGCGATCGAAAAACAGCATCAACGTCGCCGTCAAAAACTTTGCCGACTTCGGCATCTCCGTCTCTCTCTTTTGGGCGTTCGGCTACGCCCTCATGTTCGGGATATCTCGATTCGGCTGGATCGGAACGAGCGGTTTTTTTTTGACGATCGAATCGACACCGCAACTGGCAGCCTTTTTTCTCTTCCAAGCCATGTTTTGCGGAACCGCTACCACCATTGTCTCGGGCGCCGTGGCCGAGCGCATGAAATTCAGTGCCTATCTCCTCGTCTCCTGTATCACCTCCGGTCTCATTTATCCTATCTTCGGTCATTGGGCGTGGAACTTGAAAGCCGACGGGTTCGCGGGCGGGTGGCTGGGTCAGATCGGCTTTACCGATCTCGCAGGAAGTACCGTCGTACATAGTATCGGCGGCTGGATTTCCCTGGCTGCCCTTCTCGTCATCGGTCCTCGCGTCGGCCGTTTTCTGCCCGACGGAACGCCCCAAAAAATCCAAGGCTCGAACCTACCGCTCTCGGTACTCGGAACGATGCTCCTGTGGCTCGGATGGCTCGGCTTCAACGGGGGAAGCACGCTCGTCCTGAGCGATCGTGTCGCCGCGATCATGGTTCACACCGTCCTAGCCGGTGTCGCCGGTCTCGTCACGGCCCTCATTTACAGTTGGTCGCGTCACGAAGTCCCCGAAGTCGAACTATTACTCAACGGCTCCCTAGCGGGATTGGTCTCCATTACAGCCAACTGCCACGTCGTTACGACCCCGGCCGCCGTCGTCATCGGCATCGGGGGCGGCATCGTTACCCTAGCCGCACGCTCTCTTCTCGAGCGGTTTCGCATCGACGACGCCGTAGATGCCGTTCCCGTTCACCTCGGCGGGGGAATTTGGGGAAGTCTCGCCTTGGGCTTGTTCGGCGACTTGACGCTCATCGACACGGGGTTAACGCGGTGGGAGCAGGTGGCCGTGCAGTTACTGGGAATCGTCGTTGCCGGAATCTGGTCTTTCGGTCTGACGTACCTGTTCTTGCACTTTATCGATCGCCACTTCCCCTTGCGCGTGTCTCCCGAAGACGAACAAATGGGACTCAACGTGTCCGAACATCGCGCCAAAACTGAGATTTACGACCTGTTCAAAGTCATGGACTCCCAGGCGAAAACCCAAGATTTGAGCCTGCGCGTCCCCGTCGAACCCTTTACCGAAGTCGGACAGATCGCGCGGCGGTACAACGAAGTCATGGACGCCCTCGAAGATGCCGTCAACCGCACCAATGCCATCGTCACCACCGCCAGCGACGCCATTTTGACGTTTTGTCCCGACACGTTAACGATTACCAATGCCAACCCCAGTAGCGAAACCATTTTCGGCTACCCTCGCGACGATCTCTTCGGAAAACCCCTGTTGGCGTTGCTATCGGCCGAGAACAGCCGGGAAAATCCCGACAGTCCCTTCGGACAACTGCTCTATGAGGGACGCGCCGAACTCGTCGGCCGTCACGTGGACGGGTTCGAGGTTCCCCTCGAGGCGACGGCCACGAAAGTTCGCGTCGGCCATCACGTGTTTTATACAGGAATTTTTCGAGACATTAGCGAGCGCAAACGGGCTGAAGCCGCCTTAGCTGAGGCGAACCGAGAAATCACGTTGCTCAACGATCGCCTGAAAGCCGAAAACCTCCGCTTGGGGGCCGAAGTCGAAATCACGCGCCGCTTGCAACAGATGCTGTTACCCAAAGAGCGGGAACTGACGCAAATCGTCGGGTTGGACATCGCTGGATACATGGAACCGGCGACGGAAATCGGCGGCGATTACTACGATGTGCTTTGTCGCGACGGACGGGTTAAAATCGGCATCGGTGACGTGACCGGCCACGGTTTAGAAAGTGGTGTGTTGATGTTGATGGTTCAAACGGCAGTTCGCACGTTGTTAGAAAGCGAAGAGACCGATTCGCGACGGTTTCTCGAAACTCTCAACCGCACGATTTACGGAAACATTCAGCGAATGGATTCCGATCGCAACTTGACGCTATCGTTACTCGATTACGACAACGGACGGTTGCGCGTCAGCGGACAACACGAGGAAATCCTCATCGTGCGCGCCAGCGGGGACATCGAACGCATCGATACCATCGATTTGGGATTTCCCATCGGGTTAGAAGCTAGTGTCGCCGAGTTTATCGACGAAACCACGGTCGAACTGAACGCCGGGGATGTGGTGGTGTTGTACACCGACGGGATTACCGAAGCTGAAGACGAAAACGGGAATTTTTACGGCCTCGATCGCCTCTGTGCGATCGTGCGACGCCACCTTCACAAACGGGCTGAGGTGATTCGACAAGCGGTTATCGAAGACCTGCGACGCCATATCGGTCGGCAAAAGGTCTACGATGATATTACATTGTTGGCCATCAAACAGCAGTGCGTTCGCGAAAGCGGTGCGTAGCACTTTCCCCGGTCGCTCCACAGCGCCAGGAAAAGCACGTCGAAAAGCAGTAGAGGGTTCGGGAGTTTTGGAACATATGACGCAAATTTTTGGGGACTACAACGAGGGACAACCCGACAGCCCCGAGTTTCTCATTATCGGTTTTTCTCCGAGTTCGGTTCCCTTAAAACAACGCTGGCGCAACAATGGATTGTCTGCTGATTTTATGGCGGACTATCTCACCACCTTTTTTCTCGGCAGCGAGGACGATCCTGCATCGATGCGCCGACAAGCAGAAATTAAAGGTGCGGTCAGCTTCATTGCTAACGAACTACTCGAAAACGCCATGAAGTTCAGCGACGAAACATCTTCCTATCCCATTAGCATTCAATTACAACTTCATCCCGAACGCTTGATGTTTTTTACGACAAATAGTATCCCCACTCAGAAAGTCAAGGAATTTCAAGGCTATCTCGAAGAACTCGTTTCGTGCGATCCTGAAGAAATGTACGTGCGCCAACTCGAAAAAAACGCCCTAGACGAAACGAGTACCAGTTCTCGTCTGGGATATCTCACGATGATGAGCGATTATATGGCTCGGCTGGGGTGGAAGCTCGAGACGGTTCAGAAAGAGCCGGAAGTGATGACGGTTACGACGATGGTAGAACTACCCGTCTGAAGGACGCGCGACGTAGTACACTGACGCTGGTTTGGCCTCCTTTTCGATACCGTGCGCGAACGGTGTCTCTCCACGATCCCCGAACGTTTACAACCAATGATGGAAATTAAGACAGACGACTATCACATCTGGTACGAGCCGGATACGAACGCCGTATACTGCCAAGGTTCGCTTCGCTTGAGTGGGATGGCAGAGTACGCGCCGATCGCCGAACTGCTCGACGAGGTGGTCGATCGCGAACCGTCGCAAATCGTTCTCGATTTACAAGGGTTGGAATTTCTCAACAGTTCCGGTATCAGTATGTTGTCGAAGTTCGTGATCAAAGTACGCCATAAAAAAACCATTCATACGATCGTGCGCGGGTCGAAAGCGATTCCCTGGCAAGGAAAATCTTTGAAAAACCTACAGCGTTTGATGCCCTCGCTCACGTTAGAGTGGGAATAGGCGATCGCGCGACGGAGATCGAGAAATCCGTTCGATTTGGAAATGTCGCGCTTGAAACCACTCGAACCGTTTGGAAATTTCAAGCGGTGGTGCTAGAATAAAAAGGTTTTGAGCGCAACAGCGATTCGGTTATGTTCTGGGCTGATAAAATTGCCGCCAGCACGCAAGGCGAACAAGTCGTCAACGATTCCAAAACTCCCTCCGGTCGGGTTCACGTGGGATCGTTGCGCGGCGTTATCGTTCACGATGTCATCTACCGCGCCCTCAAACGTGCTGAGAAACCCGTTAAATTTTTATACGGTATCGACGATTACGACGCCCTCGATAGCGTACCGAACTATCTCGATCGCGACAAGTTCGTTCCCTATTTAGGACACCCCCTCTGTAACGTCCCTTCTCCTGGCGAGGGAGCTAGCGATTACGCGAAATATTACAGTTCGGAATTTTTCGAGGTGTTCGATAACCTCGGCGTTCGTCCGCAGATTTACTATTTGCGCGATTTGTACCGCGAGGGAAAACTCAACCCCTACATCGATCGCTTCTTACAAAACGCTCACCTCGTCCGAGAAGCGTACAAACAAGTCAGCAACGCCGATCGCGCCGAAGACTGGTATCCGTTCCAAGTTATCTGCCAACACTGCGGTAAAATCGCCACCACCGTCGTCTCCGACTATAACGGAAAAGAGGTGTTCTACACTTGCAAACCCGACGCGATGAGTTATGTCGAAGGATGCGGCGGTTCGGGTTGGGTGTCTCCCTTCGATGGAAACGGAAAACTCCCCTGGAAAGTCGAGTGGGTGGCGAAATGGGATCTCCTCGGCGTCACCATCGAACTGGCGGGGAAAGACCACTCGCAAAAAGGCGGTTCGCGAGATGTGGCCAACGCCATTTACCGTAAAGTGTACGGAAAGAAACCGCCGTTCCACTCTCCTTATGAGTTTATCCTCGTCGGCGGGACTAAAATGAGTTCCTCGAAAGGGGTCGGAGCCAGTGCGAAAGAAATTTCCGAACTGCTTCCACCGGAATTGTTGCGCTTTTTGATGTTGAGAACGCAGCCGAAAACGGCGATTAACTTCTCGCCGAATTACGAAACCATTACGCGGCTGTTTCGGGATTACGACACGGCGATCGAGAAATACGAAAAACTTCTCGCTAGCGAAGAGAATCCCCAGTTAAGTAAAGACTTATTGGCTCTCTACTATTCCCAAGTCGGCGATGCAATCCGCACCTATCAACCTTTCGATTTCAGTACGCTGATTTCTCTGCTGCAAGTTCCGCACCTCGACATCAAAGCGGAAGTGGAAAAACGCAGCGAGAAGCCCCTCGATCGAACCGATTGGGAAGTCGTCAACGAGCGAATTCGCGTCGCGCAAAAATGGCTCGACGACTACGCCGATCCTGATGAAAAACTGGTGTTGTATTTCGATGAAATTCCCGAATCGACGGGAGATCTCGAAATCGAACAACGTCAGTATTTAAGTCAGTTAGCGGACAACTTAGAAAATCTCGAGAATTGGGAAGGGGAAACGTTACAGACGGAGATTTTCTCCACCTCGAAAGCCTTGGGATTGGCACCGAAGAAAGCCTTTCCAGCGGTGTATCGTTCCTTCCTCGGGAAAGAACGGGGGCCGAAAGCTGGAAACTTGTTGTCCTATCTCGAAAAGTCGTTCGTCGTGAAACGTCTTCGAGATGTGGCGATCGCCGCTTAAGTTGGGTTTTGAACAAAAATAGCGACGCCCAAACCCCCACCTGAGTCGCGTGAGGTGGGGGTCAAGGAGTGTGGTACGATGGAACCGGCTTAATGGGTACGGGCAAAAGAGGGAACAGAGATTCCGAGGACTCTGGAGGCACGATTCATTAAGTGAGGTTAATTCCCTGTCAGTCCAACGAGTCGGTTAATACACGTCAGACTCCAGGCAGAAGTTTTTCTAAAGCCCTATAGCGGAAACGACTTGGGGGTGTGGCTGGGCAAAAGTTCCCAGTACACCGCGAGAATGCCGCCTGTCGCCAGGGCTAACGCCTTGTAATAAGACACCCACACCTCGCGCAAGCAGGTGGGGGAGCATTCACAAGAGGAACCCGGTTCGTGCGAACGACCGGGTTTTTTCTGAGGGTTTGAGTCAGAACTTGTGCGCGTGGAGTACCTCCGCGTTACAGATATAGGTGATTCCCGAGTAATCTTCAAAAAACTGCGCTGCGACCTCATCCGAAATCTTCAGGGCTATATCCCGATTGGCGGTAAGCACCTCGATCTTTATATTCGAGTAGCTGTCGCCAACGGAAGGTTGCCCCGACGAGCGCACGTTGCGACTGCCTTTTCCGCCAGCGGCCACCACCGTATAACCGGTAGCCCCGGCTGCGTCGACGATCTTGGCGATCTTTTTCAGCAGCAACTTTTCCGTAACGATGACGAGCTTGCTGGCTTGCTGGGTCATGTGGGTTACCTCTTAATGTGTTCTGTTGCGATCGTTCAAGACAAGACTCTATGGTTTTGCCTCGAACCATAACTTAAAATGTATGCTTTTAAGTTTATGCCAAAGATCGACGAATCCACTACCCTCTATTGACTCAGATTAGCGGAAGCATTTTATAAAAAACACTTATCCTTGTTTTGTCGTTATCTCTGCGCCAGTTATCAAAAGCTAAGCTTATCAATCAGTTCAGATAATTTTGATGATGGACTGGGGTAGAGCATGGCAGCCGTAGCAAATCTAAGTATATACTTAAGAATATCGTTTAAGGTACAAGCATAGATTTCTATCTATGGATGCCGGTCTTCTGTGCGAGAGCGATGTCAGGTTTGAGCGTTCCCGTCTCTCTCCTTGAGGCACTCTCCATTCATAGGTGAATTTCTGATAGGTGTTTCCGGTGCAGCAGGCAAGTGTCCGCCACCGCTACACACATTCGATCGCCATAGAGCATAGACCATGAACAAGTTTGACTCAACTAAACTGCGAACCAAATTTGACAACACCAGCGAAGGTTGGATCGTGCAAGTCTATGGGCGCGATCGCCGCTTGCTCTGCGTACTCGAGTCGTCTCACGCCTGGACTTTTTTATTGGGCTGTGGGTTCGGTCTCCTACTGGCGGTAGGGTGGTATAACCTCGCTAGTTCCAGTCCCTCCACGACTTACGAGCCAGCAACAACTCCCCCCGAAATGTGGATCGATTAGCTCGGCCATTGCTAGACAACTCGTATCCACGCAACTCCTGTTCACGATTTAGCCGGTTTCAAACCGTTCTCTGTCAGCTCACCCCTAGCTGAAGCGTGAGGGTCTTCACCTCCTCGCTTCTGATGGGGATTTTACTCTGACATCGGCATCCCTTGTTGTTGATAGCGGGATTGATACTCCATCCTTTCCCGATAAGCTAGGTTTCAAGAAGGCTTCACCATATCCCCCCTTAGCCCCCTATCCCCCCTTCGCCCACCTTTGAAAGGGAGGTTGGGGGGATAGAGGGGCTTGTCTGACTGGGGCAAACCAGTGTTTTAACGCTGAGCGAAGTCGAAGCGTTGAGATTCGGATTCCGTATGATACCAAGCCGAGTTTTCACGCCCCGGCTTAGGTTTGGGATTCCCTTGGGACTTACGTAGTTTGACCGAAATTACCCTAAATGGAGAGGTCGGTGGGTATTGCTCACTCTACAAACGGTGTAGATGCGTAACGCCTGAACGTATAGAGAACATTCTGCGATCGCAATTTACATTGACCAGAGATATACGGGTTTTCTGATAATAAAAGAAAAACTTATGATTTGAATTTGACATTACTTAGCAGATCCATGTGGAGCGATCGCAAATTTGTGCAGATTTTAAGATAAACTTAAGCACATAGACTTAAGTACATAAATATTTGAGTCTTCATAGAGCTAGATCTATAGAAGATGCTGCGGGACAGCGACATCTTCCAGCCCCATTCTGAGAGCAGGCATCTCTGAACACTCTATCGACAGGTATTCGTATGACACCTGTGTTCTAGGGATGAAGCGCTTCATCCCTACTGTCTTCAACTGTTTAAAGCTCACTTATCACAATCATCACTCCTTGTTAAAGGAGGCGGAAGGAGGTATTCATGGCAAATTTATCTCGCATAACTCGTCGGAACTTTCTGTACGTTGCCAGTGCTTCAGCAACCGGCTCTATCTACATCTCTGTTCGGCCGTGTTTCCCACAGTCTGAATCTGGTTTGTGGCTTTGGGGCTGAGTACGATGGCGTTTGAGTTGACTTATGCCAACATCATCAACCGGGCTAATCTGGGCGATCGGTCGATGTATTCCCCAAACGCGCACCATTTTCCGTTGCGGAAGCGCGATGAATAACCGCTCTCCACCTGAGTAGGTACCCGAAAACGCTTTCCCAGATGCATCCCTCGGATTTTACGAACCAATTGCTGGTCAATCATGGCTGAAACACGCCATTGCCAATGAATCAGCACTGATTAGGGCGATCGTTTGCGCTCGCTGGAGCGAAACCCGATCTTCTAGCACACGACACACCGGGATGCAGATGCATTCTTAGTAGCGGGTTGACTCGCCGCTCACCCGGATGCATAGAGCCAGCCACCCAGGATTCGAGGCCACCCTTGCCTACCGTCCTGACCCTCAAGATCTGATTACGGAGGAATTACACAGTGGATTTTTTGTCCGATTTCTTGACGCGCTTCGTGGATAAGTTGCAGTCTCCGACACTCGGCTTTCTGATTGGTGGTATGGTCGTTGCCGCCGTCAATAGCCGACTGCAAATTCCAGACGCGATCTATAAGTTCATCGTCTTCATGCTGCTCATCAAAGTTGGACTGAGCGGCGGCATTGCGATCCGCAACGCCAATCTCGCAGAGATGCTTTTACCTGCGGTGTTCGCTGCGGTAATCGGAATCCTGATCGTGTTCATCGCGCGAAACACGTTGGCCAGGCTGCCGAAAGTCAAAACTGTGGATGCCATTGCGACCGGGGGCTTGTTCGGTGCCGTGAGTGGTTCTACCCTCGCCGCTGGTCTGACAATGTTGGAATCCGAAGGTATGCCATACGAGGCATGGGCTGCCGCACTCTATCCCTTTATGGACATCCCGGCACTCGTGACTGCGATCGTCTTGGCCAGCATCTATGTGAGCAAGCAAAAGTCTCTCAGCAAGCAAGAGTCTCTCAGCAAACAGGAGTCTCTCAGCAAGCAGGAGTCTTTCAGCAAGCAGCCGGTTGCTGTAGGTGGGTATTCCAGCGAGCAGGGGTATCCCAGTAGCAGGCAGGAGTATCTCAGTCAGCAGAGCGGTATCGCAGACAAGCGGGTCGAGATATGGCCTATCGTGAAGGACAGCCTCCAAGGATCTGCCCTGTCAGCACTGCTGCTCGGTCTCGCGCTCGGTATACTAACCCAGCCGGAAAGTGTCTATGAGAGCTTCTTCAATCCCCTCTTCCGCGGCCTGCTTTCGATCTTGATGCTGGTCATGGGTATGGAGGCATGGGCAAGGATCGGCGAGCTACGCAAGGTAGCCCAGTGGTACGCCGTATATGCTGTGGTGGCACCGCTGCTGCATGGACTCATTGGCTTTGGTCTCGGCATGGTCGCCCACGTCACCACGGGATTCAGTCCTGGCGGCGTCGTGATCCTGTCCGTCATCGCCGCCTCCAGTTCAGACATCTCAGGGCCGCCCACGTTACGCGCCGGTATTCCCAAGGCCAATCCCTCCGCCTACATCGGCTCGTCTACAGCCGTCGGCACGCCGATCGCGCTTGCCGTGGGAATACCACTCTTCATCGGACTCGCCCAGACTCTGATGGGAGGCGGCTGATCCCCAGATGGGTCGCGGTCTGCTGGAGCTTCCCTAGTCCGGCAGACCAACGCGGCAGCCAGGTCTGCATCGTCTCCATTCAACAGCCGCATAGATTGTCTCGGCCGTGATATTCACAGGTTTACGCCAAATCGCTTAGAACTCTCTTTGTTTAACGTTACGGGGGGCTGCTCGAACTTCCTCGGCAATTTATTGCCAAAGATACAGAATCTAGGCCGCTTCACCCCCCCCTTTTTTGCCCTTTACTTTTGTTGACTATGGAACCCTCATCAGCAGCCTCTTCTAATCGCTGGCGCAATTGGTTTAATGGAGCCTACATCGTCCGTTTTCTGGAAATGGTGCAGGACTTAATTGTGATTTCGTTGTGCATTGGCCTGTTTAGCTTCATGGTGATGCAATTGCGAGAGATGTTTCTGTCGCTATTGCCCCCTTTAGACTTTCCTCGGGTCACTGCCGATATTTTGTTTTTGCTAATTCTGGTGGAATTGTTTCGATTACTGATTATTTATTTAAAGGAGCATCGAGTTTCGATTGGGGTCGCAGTAGAGGTTTCGATCGTGTCGGTGCTGCGGGAAATCATTGTCCGAGGCATTTTGGAAACGCCGTGGGTGCAGGTCATGGCGGCCTGCTCTTTTCTCATCGTGCTGGGAGGTTTATTAGTCGTCCGCGCTTGGATTCCGCCTACCTTTGATGGTGTTGACCCAGAGCAGCAGATATCCCGCCGTCATCGAATACGTTTGGCTCAAGCATTGGCTGAAAGGGACAGTAAACTGGATGCTTAACCGTTTCAACCTTGAATTAGGCCGGTAATGATGCTGCCTGCATTCATTAAAAAAATCTGGGTTGGCGATCCCGAAATTTTCGATGAGAACTTTGCAGGATGCCATAATTGTATCCAAAAGGTGAAGTTTTTGAGATGGTTCGGGTCAAAGTATGAGTTGGTTACTGAGTTCTATTCTCGATCGAACCCCGCTGTTGCGTACGGGCGCGTTACTGGCTGCAACTGCCACACCGCTTGCGATCGCCACGACTCCCGCTTCGGCTGTCTCCTTATCGATCGGCGGGGGATCGCTGAACTTTCAAGCCCGATCGGGAGACTTCAATATTCAGGGTGGAACCGTTACGGGTAACACCATCACCCTGTTTCAAGATGTTACGGGAACCGATCTCGACTTGGTGTTACAGATTGACGGCTTAACGAGTTTGACTTCTTTTGATGTCGTCGATGAATTTGGAATGCCCGCTGGATCTGTGTCTGGCTTTTGGTTCGAGTCGGTGTTAACCAATCGCAGCGATCGCACCTGGGAATTTTTCGATCACGAACTTCAGTCGAACTTGGGAACCCCTAGCTCTCATGGAGACGGTCTCGCGTTCGGACTGCCGAGTGGGAAATCTATTCCCTCTTATTCTGACTTTACGCCAACCTCCGATCGCTTTTCTGATATTCAAACGATCCGCAACGGAAAAGACGCGATCGCATTTTCCAACGGACTCGTCGATCCGGGCGAAACGGTGACGTTCCGCTATTTTATTGCTGACTCGACCCCCGCCTCGCCGGTTTTTCTGCGTCAGTTTTCCCAAGTTTCCTCGCTTCCCCCCGATCCGGTAGACGTTCCCGAACCCCATCTGCTTCTCGGATTGTTCGCAATTACGACCCTCGAAACGCTGCGGCGTCGCGATCGTCATCGCTGAGACGAGAACGATCGCGATCGCGTTCTCTGTTTTGTAAGTTCGCCTCGGCATTGCGTCGCCACATCCAGGGTTTGATGCGACGTAAGGCGGAGGCGCGAAATCGGCGATCCCAATCGTCTTCTGATAGCGTCGCGAGTTCGGACAAACTCGGGGCGCGGTTTTCGGGATAGGGCTGAAATTCCTCTACGTCGGTTTCTCGGGAAAATCGCTGGTTCCAGGGACAAACTTCTTGGCAAATATCGCATCCAGCCACCCAACCCTGGAGGTTTTTCGCAATGTCGGTAGGGAGGGTGTCGCTGCGGTTTTCGATGGTGTGGTAGGCGATGCAGCGGTTGGCATCGACGACGAACGGACGCACGATCGCCTCGGTGGGACAAGCTTGCAAACAGCGAGTGCAGGTTCCGCAATGTTCGGTATGGGGGCGATCGCACTCTAAGTCTAGGGTGGTGAGAATTTCCCCGAGAAACACCCAAGAGCCGTACTGACGGGTGATTACGTTGCCGTTTTTGGCAATCCAGCCCAACCCCGCTTGTTGCGCCCAAGCTTTATCCTGAACTGGCCCGGTGTCGGCGTAGTATTTGGCGCGAATCCCTTCCCCTTGGCGTTGCAACCACAGCGTAAAGGCTTTGAGTTTTTTGTCGAGAACCCGGTGGTAATCCCGTCCCCAGGCGTAGCGGGAAATTTTGGCGCGATCGCCCTCTTGGGGCTGTTCGTCCGGCGTGTAGTAGTTCAACGCCACGGAAATCACGGATTTTACGTCGGGGAAACAGGCTTTGATGTCCTGGCGTTTGGGATTTTTCATCCAGTCCATATCCGCGTGATATCCCTGCGCCAACCAGTTTTGTAAATGTCGGACGTTCTCGGGAGGCGATTCGGCAGCGGCGATCCCCACCAGATGAAATCCTAAGTCGTAGGCTTTCTGTTTGATGCGATCGCTGTTGAGGTCTGAGTTCATGGCGGCTGTGTCAGTGCAGAGGAACGAGACTATCTCTATTCTGGCGGGCGATCGCAACTCCCTAATTTCATTATTCGAGACCTCGAAGCTTTAAAAATTGCCAAAAATCTAGAATATTGCGCTTATTCTCTTGTAATCTCGAATTTTCAACGGTTTACAACTGTTGGGTGTAACGCTTTTTAGGCAAACTCATTATGATTCCAAATTTAATTGATTTGTAAATCTTATTTGCTTTTTGTTAAGAAAGTTTGCAAGATCGAAGTAGCCGCTTGACAAAGGTAGAGTAAAACCATGGCCTACGCCACGACTACTAACCCCGCACTCTCTGTTGTCGATTCTGCTGCACTCGTTCCCGAAGTGGCAGCTCGCTTCAGCCGCTTGTCCGTAGACGACCAACTCGCGCTTCTGTGGTTCGTCTACACCGAAATGGGCAAAGCCATCACTCCCGCTGCACCCGGTGCGGCACGTCTCCACCTCGCAGAAGGTATCCTCGAGCAAATCAAAGCAATGGAACCTGGCGAGCAGCTCCAAGTCATGCGCGACTTAGCCGCTAAGCGCAACAGTGCGACGAGCCGCGCCTACGGTGCTTTGAGCGTCAACACCAAACTGGCGTTCTGGTATCGCCTCGCCCAGTGGATGGATGAAGGAACCGTTATCGGTATGCCCCGAGGCTATCGCTTGTCCCGTCCGGCTCAAGAAATTCTCAACGTCCTCGTGACGAAAGCAGATTTCAGCCAACAAATTTCGATTCTCCGTAAAGCAGTTATCGACATGGGAATCGATCCCCTGTCGTAATCGCTCGCACGACTGCTTGTTTATCAGTTTGTATTGACGTTTCCTTACAGTTTCGATCGGGGTGAAGGAACTTCTTCGAGGTTTGTTCCTTCGTCCCGTTTTTTTTGAATGTCGGACTTGCTATAGGAGGATGAGTTTCATGCTCGAGAAAACGACGCTCGACTCAACGACGATCGCCATTGAAGCAATCGACGAACCCGTTGTCTGTCGCTACTTTGCAACCCTCAACACGGGAGACTTCGAGAACACGGCGCAACTGTTCGCCGAAACCGGTGCGTTACATCCACCATTTGAAGAGGCGGTGGTCGGACCCGATGCGATCGCGCTCTATCTGGAAACAGAAGCCGAAGGTATCGCCTGTTTTCCCAAACGGGGGAAAATCGAACCTCTCGACGACGGAACGCGCCTGGTAAAAGTCTCTGGAAAAGTCAAAATGCCGCTGTTCGGTGTCAACGTCGGTTGGACGTTCCACCTCGACGACGCCTCGCAAGTGTTGAGCGTGAAAATTAAGCTGGTGGCGTCGCCGCAGGAACTTCTCAATCTCAAACAGTTTGCGTGACATCCCGACAGTTGGCGGTGCGTGATGATTTTTCCGTCTCAGTGGGCGGTGTACATTGGCGGTGCGTGACGATTTATTGGTCTAAGGATTTACACCCTATTTTCCAAGTCACGCACCCTACGTCGATCTCGTTTGGCGTTAATTTTGCCAAATACGATTACGCTGCCATCGATCGGGCGAACATTCGCTCCATCATGCCGCGACCGAGTTCTACGTCGCTGGGGGCGGGTTGCCAGTCGGGGTGAGCCGTCATCAGCAGGCTTTCGAGGGTTTCGCGATCGAATAAGTGCCAAACTGGGGCGTCGTTGACGGTATCGGCGATCGCGTAACAGTTCGGTGCGACACAGTGAATCGTACATCCGTCGATAACCCGGCAAATTTCCATGCGATCGCCCGGTTCCAAACCGCGAAATTTCCAAATCGCCTGTTTGAACTCCTCAAAACTGGAAATCGACAGACCCGGAACCATCGTACAAACCCTCTCGTCTCCGTTGACCCACAGCCAATAGCGGCGGGCGGGATCGATGCCGCGCAGCCAAGGTTGGGGATCGTCGAGGTGGTAACGGGGAGCGAGCGGGAATAATGGTTCCATGGCTGACTCAATGTGATTTACGCTACAGGCTTTAATTTGTCAAGACTACACCCCATCCGTCAATTCAACTTCGTAAATCTTAGTAATTACGTTTGCTTATTTAAACTTAAGTTAAGTAATGTAAAGCTAAAATCGCCGTTTTTGGCGAATTTCCATATCTGAAAACCGCCTTGAAACGCCCAAATAATACTAAAAACCCTTTATTATCTCATAAAAACAGCGTTTCATTATAATTGTGTATAGACACAAAGAAATGTTAAGTAACGTAATAGAGCGTCAGTCTTCCAAAAACCCCTCTGTGTCCTCTGTGTCTCTGTGGTGAATTTCCTAAGTCAAAATCGATCCCCCCAACAACTGCTCGAACCGCTTCTCTAGCTCCCGTTTCATGCGAGGATAGCGATCGACTGTGGGATCTTTGGCGATGACCCGTTCGGCGGCGTCTCGGGCGAGAATCAACACCTCGCGATCGTCGACTAAACTGGCCAGAGCAAAATCAGGAAGTCCAGACTGACGAGTTCCCAACACCTCACCGGGTCCCCGTAGCTGCATATCCATTTCCGCGATAAAAAAGCCATCCTGCGACTGCGCCATCACTTCCAACCGCTGCTTGGCGTCGGCGGAAGCTTTCGAGTGAGTCATCAAAATACAAAAGGAGCGATCGCCCCCGCGTCCGACTCGTCCCCGCAACTGGTGTAACTGAGATAACCCAAAGCGTTCGGCATTTTCGATTAACATCACCGTGGCGTTGGGAACGTCCACCCCCACCTCAACCACCGTCGTCGAAACGAGAATTTGCGTTGCATTGGTGCGAAATTGTTCGATCGCCGCTTCCTTTTGCGACGAGGTCATGCGACCGTGAAGCAAGCCGATCTCGTAGTGAGGAAAGACCTGCTGTAATCGTTCGTATTCCTCCGTCGCTGATTTAATATCGAGTTTTTCCGACTCTTCAATTAACGGTAAAACCGTATAACATTGACGACCTCCCGCCACTTCTCGACGAATCAAATCGTAAGCTTCTTGACGTTGCTTTCCCGATAAAACCGTCGTTTGAATTGGTTTTCGTCCGGGGGGTAACTCGTCAATTTGACTCACATCTAAATCTCCATGTAGCGTTAACGCCAACGTTCGAGGAATCGGCGTCGCCGTCATCGATAGCACGTGACAAATACCGTTTGCGCCTTTTTGCTGCAATTTCGCTCGCTGGTGAACCCCGAAGCGGTGCTGTTCGTCAATAACGACCAAACCCAACTGATGGAATTTGACCGGGTCTTGAATTAACGCGTGAGTTCCCACGAGAACCGGAAGTTCTCCCGTTTGTAATTGAGCGTGAATCTCGCGACGTTTGCTGGTTTTAGTCGAACCCGTCAGCAGTTCCACCGGAATTTGCAGCAAGTTCAACCAACCGACGAGTTTTTTATAGTGTTGTTCGGCTAACACTTCCGTCGGTGCCATCAACGCCGCTTGATAGCCCGATTGGATGGCGGCCAGAATGGCGACGACGGCGACGACGGTTTTACCTGCCCCCACATCTCCTTGTACCAGGCGGTTCATGGGGGTGGTTTTCGACAAATCACCGAGGATTTCTCGTACGACTCGCTGTTGTGCGCCCGTGAGTTGAAACGGCAGAATAGAGTAAAAGCGATCGACCAACTGTCCCTGTCCGGTGAGGGCGGCGGAGGCGGGACGACTGGCGATTTCGCCGCTTTGTTTGAGTTCGTGACGGCGGCGCAACAGCCCCAGTTGCAAGTAAAAGAATTCGTCGAAGACCAAACGACGACGGGCGCGATCGAGACTGTCGCTATCGTCGGGAAAATGAATCTGTTCGATCGCCGTGGGTAACTCTACCAAATCGTATTTTTGGCGCAGTTTCACCGGAAGCGGTTCGAGAACCTGTTTCGCCGCCGGAAGAACCGCCAACACCGCCCGACGCATCATATCCGCCGTGACGCCGTCCGTGAGGGGATAGACGGGGAGAACGCGACCGACAGTTATCGATTCGATGCGACCTTCGGCGTTGCTGAGAACTTCTAAATCTGGGTTGTCGAGGGTGACGCCGTATTTGTTCTTTTTCACCAATCCCGACGCCGCCACAGTCGCCCCACGGGGATACTGCGATCGCTGGGCGTATTGCCATCGCGAGGAAGTGTAACGGTGTCCGGCGTAGAACCGGGTAATTTTGACTTGTCCGGTGGGATCTTTGAGGACGAGTTGGAAAATCGTCAGTTTTTTGTTTTTGGGACTCGAGAAGAACCGACAGCTTTTCACGTCGCCGATGATGGTGACGGTTTCGCCGGGTTCTAGGTCGCAGATACTGACTTGACGGGCGTAGTCGATGCGATCGCGTGGGAAGTAATAGAGTAATTCCAACACCCGGTAGAGTCCCAATCGGGCGAGGCGATCGCCGTTGCGCCGTCCGATCGCTTTAACCTCCGTCAGAGGCTGAGTTAAATGAAGCGGTTCGGGGTTGGTGTAGCGGGGGGTGGTTTGTTGAGCTAACGTTTGAATCGGGGCGGTGGGTGGCGCTTTAACGCGGGTTGGGCGAGTCTCTTGCTGCTGCGATCGCACCTTCTCGAACACCCGCTGCATTTGCAGCAAAAAGCGGCGGGACTCTGCCACCAAATGCTGCCGTTGAGATGGCGTAAAGTTGGTATAACCCGCGAAGCGATCGCCGAGTTCCTGCCAGCGGCGGCGATCGTCTTCAGGAAGTTCCGTCGGAGGCTGACTGAAACTGAGTTTGAGAAATTCGTGAAACCGATACTCGCGCCCCATCAAGTTCGGAAACCCACGTTCGGCTTCCACACTGAGGGCTTTATACAAGCGTTCCCAATCTGGGGCGTTCGTCGTCGGCATGGCGGATTCAGTGAAAAGGGAAGAGGGAACGGGGAACGGGGAACGGGGAACGGGGAACGGGGAACAATCGTAGGGTATGTGACGCGGCCGGAAAATCTTGTCCAAAGCCACTCAATGGACGGTTACCGCATCACGCACCTTTGGAGCGTGAACAGTGAACCGCGAAGCAGTGTTTCAGTCACCAGTCACCAGTCACCAGTGGGGACAGTTAACAGGTAACAGTTTCTTCCTTGTCCCCTTGTCCCCTTGTCCCTTGTCTCCCCTCATCATCCCATCATCTCATCATCTCGTCATCACTGATTCGCTTTGGCATCGCGGACGGCGGCGAAGAAGAAAAAGCCCCCCAGGGGAACGCTCAGAGCTAAGATGGCGCTGGTGAACGCGACGCCGTATTGTGGAGTTCCCGAGGAGAGTTCGAAGATCGATCCGACGGCCGCGATCGCGGCAACGCAGGAACAGGCAAGAAAAAAACCGGCTTTTGGGGTGGTTCCCATCGTCTTGAGGCGCTCCTTGTCGATTGTTTACCGTGCTTTTTTAATCCGTCGGACAGTTTTGTAGGAAAAACCGTGTTTGGCTAACTCTTGGGTGAGTTCGATTTCGTTTTCCACGCGATCGACGA
Source organism: Geitlerinema sp. CS-897 (assembly GCF_028368005.1). Classification (NCBI taxonomy): domain Bacteria; kingdom Bacillati; phylum Cyanobacteriota; class Cyanophyceae; order Geitlerinematales; family Geitlerinemataceae; genus Geitlerinema; species Geitlerinema sp. CS-897. The sequence continues at coordinate 22,939 of NZ_JAQNCQ010000229.1, forward strand.
ACATAATCCCTTCGAGGTGATCCATTTCGTGTTGGATGGCGCGGGCGGCCAGTCCCGTAAAAGCTCGAGTTTGGGGACGTCCCCGTTCGTCTTTGTAGATAACTTCGATCGCGGCGGGACGCTTGACATCGAGATAGACGCCGGGAATGCTCAAACACCCTTCTTGTCCTAGGGCGATATCGCGGCTGAACCGCTTAATTTTGGGGTTGATTAAAATCAGAGGCGGTGTCGTCGGGTCGTCGAGGTTACAATCGACCACGAGCATTTGTTTGGCCATCCCGACTTGTGGCGCAGCCAGCCCGATACCATCAGAGCTGTACATACTTTGTAGCATTTCTCTAGCTAACTGGCGCACCTTATCGTCCACGCGGGATACGCGCTTGCAGTTTTGACGCAACACGCGATCGCCGAGATAGTGGATCGTCAGAGGCGGGCGTTCGAGTTTGGTCTTTTCGACGAGAATCGGGGCGGTGCTTGGCATAAGGTCTGCAACTCTTTGTCAACAGCAGCTTTCATTACAAATGATAACGTTTGTTCGCCTTGGCAGGGGAGTGGAAATCCGGCGATCGCGTCTGTCGGTCTGTCAGTTCTGCTGGTTCCCAGTGGTACAGTGGAATAGTTACCCCGGTTAAGAACGCCGCTTCAAAGATCGGGAGGTCGCTCTCGAAAAGCGCTCCCGCAAGACGTTCGACTGATAGCTTCTAAACGTATTACGATCGTGCTGACTCAATCTACTCGTCGCCGTTTGCAAAAATTAGAACAAATTCCTTGTGTTTGGGAAGGAGACCGACGCTCGTTGAGCGTTGCCTCGGATGCAGACAGTGCAGAGCAGACCGGTGAATGCGTGCTTTGGGTCGATGGGTCTCAAGGCTTCGTTCGGGCGATGGATATGGTCACGTCCGATGTCGGTTTCGAGGCGATCGTGCGAACGCTGATTCGGGCGATGGAACATCCCCACAATCCCGCCGAACCCGCCCGACCTCAAAAAATTGTCGTCAAAGATCGGGAGTTGTTGTTTTTTTTGCGGGGTGTTTTGCAAGGGTTGGACATAGCGCTCGATTATGCCCCCGATTTACCGCTGATCGACGAAATTTTTCAGGGGTTGCAAAGTACGGTAAAAGCCCGTCCGCCCCATTTACCGCCCCAATACGAAACGCCTCTTAACGACATCGCCCATGCGTTGTGGGACAACGCCCCCTGGGACTATTTGGGCGACCATCAAATTATCGCCGTCAGCCTCGATCGCTGGGGCATCGAAACCTTTTACGTCTCCGTGTTGGGGATGTTGGGACTCGACTACGGCATTTTGATGTATCGATCGCTCGAGTCGTTGAAGAAGTTTCGCGCCTCGGTATTACAAAACGACTCCATCGAACAGCTCGAGAACGCCTTTCTCAACCAAGACTGTCTGTTTTTAACCTATGACAGCCTCGAAGAATTCGACTCGGACGACTTCGACCTCTACGATTTACCCTGGCCTGAAATCGACTCCCAGTTTGGCAACCTACATCCGCTAGAAGGACTGCGATCGTTTTTATACGAGGAAGAAGCCGTTCCCGTATTGGTGGCGTTAACCGCTCTCGATCGCTTTTTCTCGAAACATCACTACAAACTCGACGACGATCGGTTTCCCAAAATCGAATCGACCTACAAAATCTCGATTCCCCCCGAAATTGGAGTTCCCGAAAAGTCCGTCAGCGTTACCGTCGCGACCATGCCAGAACTGGCCAGCGAACTGTTTGAAATGGCGTCGGACACCGACAACGACGACAGTTTTGCGCTCGAGGATTTACCCGAAGGGCTAGATCCGACGATGTTCGCAGGTTTGCCTTTGTTGCGAGAAGATTTGATTCCCGACGGATCGCTGTTAACCCTCGGTAGTATCTCCGAAAACACGATCGAGATTCTGCGGATGACCGCTCAGTATTATACGCGCGACGAAGACGCTCCCCAAGAGATGTCAGGGCTTCCGGTGGTCATCGTTCAAACCACGCGCCCGAAAGTGAAAGACACTGCCGCTCGTATTGAAGAAGCCGGTGGAATCCGAGCGATGTGTTTCAATCCGGGGGAAAATCCCGCCAGTGGGGAACAGTTCGATCTCGGAATTTTACAACTGGGAAACGGACAGCTATATTTGTTTGGCGAGTACAGCCACGACAACCCTCACTATCAAGAAGTTCGCAAGAAATGGGAGAAGAACAGCCGTCGCAATCAAGGGTATTGTGGTTTGATTTTAGCGATGGGGGCAACGGGTTCTCATCGCGGCAATCCCCAACTGCGAGATATGATGGCGTTTTACGAAATTCCCGCGATCGATCCTGACGATTTAGGACTCGGCCCGTTACAAATGATTCCCATGTTTTAAAGGGATTTTCTCTCTCGCGCGTTGTTTCGATCGACCTTGGCAATCTTGACGATACCAGGGTTGAGGGCGATCGCATACCTTATACGGAATCCGAATTTCAACGCTTCGACTCCGCTCGGACTCAAACACTGGTTTTGTCCAACCTGACAAGCCCCTCTATCCCCCCAACCCCCCTTTCAAAGGAGGGCTAAGGGGGAATGTGGTGAAGACTGCTTAAAACCTAGCTTATCGGAAAAGGATGGAGTATTAGCCAACTCTCAATAGTACGGGCAACGAGGAGAGGTATTGAGAGTTTTTGGGACTCATACGGAATCCAGTTGTCAAAGCTCTGAGAGGGTGACAAGGTAGACGGAAGCCAGACGGGACAATTGTTTGAGAGAATAGAGGAGTCCCAAAAAAGAGGGTGGCGTTTGCGGCCACCCCAACAAAAAAATGCTACCGACATTCTAC
>NZ_JAQNCQ010000230.1:0-15868 GCF_028368005.1 Geitlerinema sp. CS-897
ACAAAAAAGATGCCTTGTGGAGTCCGAGCTATTTTGCGTCATCCGTTGGTGGCGCACCTGTCGAGATTCTCAAGCAATACATTGAGAATCAGAGAAAGCAGTCCTAGAAGGACGGGGTTTTAAACCCAAGTTTTTCGATAACCATTTTTTATGACGTTCGATAAAATAAATTTATATTATATTTGATAAATCCTGCCAAAACCTAGAGCAGTTTTATAGCGTATTGAGAACATTCAAACTATCGCCAAACAATAATATCATCAAATCTTATATTTCTCGATCGCTCCCTCCCCCTCCCCATAACGGCGATCGATCCTTAATGGTGCAGAAAAGTCCTGAAACCCTTGTTAGAAAAGATATCACCGTATTAAAGGGTTGACCGCAAAATCCCAGATCGGTAAATGGCTGCCGGAGATCCCCGGCATCTTGGAGATGCCGGGGATCTGACTTGAATCCTAATACATATTTTATGTGTTTTGTCAATCCCCCGATCTCGAAAAGTTTTCTGCACCACTGAGGCGATCGATCTCACCGCTGTCACACCCGCTCCAGAGTTTCCGTAAATCCGCGCAGATATTAAAGTTGAAAGAAATTCGCAATCATTCTCATCTATCATGAATCGAGCCGTTGTCTCTCACCGAGAACTGACCGATCGCGAACGGGTCAACTTCAACAAAGGCAGTGATTACACGCAAGTTAACGCACTGTCAGAAGTTTGGGCGATCGCAGCCGACCGATTCGGCCAACTCACCGCCTTACACGACCCACACCACTACGACGACCTCCGCCTCAGTTACCGCAAACTCTGGCAGCAAATTCGCCAATTTGCAAGCGGATTGCAAAGCTTGGGGGTACAATTAGCTGACGAACCGCCTCGCGTGGCTTTATTTGCCGAAAATAGCCCCCGTTGGCTCGTCGCCGACCAAGGAATTATTGCAGCGGGGGCGGCGAACGTGGTGCGATCGAGCCAAGCCGATCGCGACGAACTCCTCTACATTTTCCAACACAGCCAAAGTTCGGGACTCGTCGTCGAAGATTTAGCGACTCTCGACAAACTGCGATCGGCAACTGACGACAGCCTCAAATTGAACGATACCTTAACCTGGGTGGTATTGCTCTCGGACGAAACGCCACCTGAAGAAATGCCGTTTCGAGTCCTCAACTTCACCCAACTGATGGAAATTGGGGCTTCGGGAGACTTTCGATCTCCCGCCGTCACGCGCGAGACTCTCGCCACCCTCATCTACACCTCGGGAACGACGGGGCGACCGAAAGGTGCAATGCTAACCCACGGCAACTTCTTACATCAAATTAACGCCTTTCGCAGCGTGTTTCCCCCCGAACCCGGCGATCGCGCCCTCAGCATCCTCCCCAGTTGGCACGCCTACGAACGCACTTGCGAGTATTATCTCCTGTCTCAAGGTTGCACGCTAATCTACACGAGCATTCGCCATTTCAAACAGGATCTCAAACAGCACAAACCTCACGTGATGGTGGGCGTTCCGCGACTGTGGGAATCGATTTACGAAGGCGTGCAAAAAACCTTCCGCCAACAGCCGCCGAAAAAACAAAAACTCGCGAACTTCTTCATCGATATCAGCGAACGCTACATCGAAGCGAAACATCGCAGCCAAGGCTTGAGTTTGGACGCCACGCCCCCGTCAAAACTCCAACGCCTCAAAGCCAAAGCCAAAAAAGCCGCCCTATCTCCCCTCCATCGCCTCGGCAGTAAATTGGTGTATTCTAAGGTTCGTGCGGCGACGGGAGGTCACGTCAAATATCTCATCAGCGGCGGCGGGTCGTTAGCCCGCCATATCGATACCTTTTTCGAGGTTATCGGTATTAACCTCCTCGTCGGCTACGGCTTAACCGAAACTTCACCTGTATTGACCGTGCGGCGGGCTTGGCAAAACTTACAGGGTTCTTCTGGTCTCCCGGTCATCGACACGGAAATCTGCATCGTCAATCCTGAAACGCGGGAAGTTTTACCCGAAGGCGAAACGGGTTTGGTGTTGGCGCGCGGTCCGCAAATTATGAAAGGGTATTACCGCAACCCGGAAGCCACCCAAAAGGCGATCGATCCTCAAGGTTGGTTCGATACGGGCGATTTGGGGCGTTTGTTACCCGGTAAATACTTGGTGCTGACCGGACGCGCCAAGGATACCATCGTTTTAAGCAACGGGGAGAACATCGAACCGCAACCGATTGAAGACGCCTGCGTGCGGAGTGCTTACATCGACCAAATTATGGTGGTGGGACAGGATCGCAAACAACTCGGCGCGTTAATCGTCCCCAACTGGGAAGCGTTGACGCAGTGGGCGACGGAACAGGGGATATCCGTTAACGCTGAGGCGACGCCTCCCGTCGATATCGAGAGCGATCGCGTGAAGAAACTGTTTCGCGGGGAACTCAACCGGGAGGTGAAGAACCGCCCCGGCTACCGCGCCGACGATCGCATCGGGCCGTTTTGCTTGATTCTCGAGCCGTTCTCGATCGAAAACGGTTCGATGACGCAAACGCTAAAAATCAAACGGCCTGTCGTTCGGGAACGCTACCGCGATACGATTGACAAGATGTTCGAGTAAGCGAGTCTGCCGGTCTCGAACGGACTTTCGACCTTTTGTATACGACAGCTTTTAAAGATTCATGGAACTCGACAACTCGAAACTACTCCTGAAACGGAACGTTACGATTAAAGCGATCGTGACGCCTCGATGGAAAGAAGAAGCCCAAGAGCAACTGCAAAAGCAGATCGATCGCTTCGACAGCCAGCTTCAGCAGCTCGAAATGCAAGCGCAGAAAGCTGTCACGGAACTGAAAACGCAAGGGCTTCAACCGCCCGGGCCGCAAGTGCAGCAACAAATCGACAACATTCAAATTCAAGTCAACCAGCGTAAGAGCCAGTTGCTCGAACAAAAAAATCAAGTGTTACAGCAACTGCAACAAGTCGAAACCGTCGAACTCGATCGCGAGGTCAACCAAGGACAAATTGAAAGTCTGTTTTATGCCGGTCAAGGCGATAATTTAATCCAAAAATTACAAACTGAAATTGTAATTAAAGACGGAGAAATTATCGAAGTTCGCGGCGAACTGTAAAAGGGAGACAAGAAGGACAAGGGAGACAAGGAGAACAAAGGGAGAAACTGTCAACTGATTTCCCCCCCTTTTACAGTGAACAGTGAACAGTGAACAGTGAGCAGTGTTTCAGTCACCAGTCACCAGTCACCAGTGAAAACAGTTGACAGGTAACAGTTTCTCCCTTTCTCTCCCTCTCCCTTTCTCCCCCTCTCCCTTTCTCCCTTTCTCCCTGGCTCCCCCTCTCCCCCTCTCCCCTCGCGTCCGCGACATGGTATGTTTGGGTATTTGCAAACGGTAGTTTTCCTCAAGTGTAGAGCGCGGGAAGTCCCCTTATGATCCACGAAATCTTCATGCCTGCCCTAAGTTCCACCATGACTGAAGGCAAAATCGTCTCTTGGACGAAATCCCCAGGGGACAAGGTGGAAAAAGGCGAAACGGTGGTTGTCGTCGAGTCGGACAAAGCTGATATGGACGTGGAGTCCTTCTACGAAGGGATTCTGGCGACCATCGTTGTCGGAGAAGGCGAAGTCGCCCCCGTCGGCGGAACCATCGCCCTGTTAGCCGAAACGGAAGCGGAAATCGAAGAAGCCAAGCAAAAAGCCCAGCAACAGCAACAAGGGCAACCCCAGACGGCGGCCGCTTCGGAAACGCCGTCAACCCCCCAACCGACTCCAGCCGCAGCGACGGCACAAAACGGCGCGTCTCAAGCGGCGGCCAGCGGACAAAATGGCGGACGCATTGTCGCCTCTCCTCGCGCCCGGAAGTTAGCCAAAGAGCTGAAAGTCGATTTGAACGGGTTGCACGGGAGCGGTCCTTACGGTCGTATCGTGGCGGAAGACGTGCAAGCAGCGGCCGGACAACCCGTCCAACCCACTGCAACGGCAGTTGCACCGATGCCCTCAGCTCCCGCTCCGTCGGCAGTTCCCTCAGTTCCGGCGCAAGCCCCCACGACAACGGCTCCGGCTGCCACGAGCGCCCCCTTGGGTCAGGTGGTTCCGTTCAATACGCTGCAAGGGGCAGTGGTGCGGAACATGATGGCGAGTTTGCAAGTGCCGACGTTCCACGTGGGTTACACCATCACCACGGACAATTTAGATGCCCTGTACAAGCAAATTAAGTCCAAAGGCGTGACGATGACGGGGCTACTGGCGAAAGCCGTGGCGGTGACGTTGCAGAAACACCCGTTACTTTACGCCAGCTACACCGAACAGGGCGTTCAGTACAACAGCAACATTAACGTGGCGGTGGCGGTGGCTATGCCCGGAGGCGGCTTGATTACGCCGGTGATGCGCGATGCCGACCAAATGGATATTTACTCGCTGTCTCGGTCGTGGAAGGATCTCGTGGCGCGATCGCGATCGAAACAACTGCAACCGGAAGAGTACAGTACGGGAACCTTTACCCTGTCCAATTTGGGAATGTTCGGGGTCGATCGCTTCGATGCGATTTTACCCCCCGGACAAGGATCGATTCTCGCGATCGGTGCCTCTCGTCCCCAGGTTGTGGCCACGGACGACGGCATGATGGGTGTCAAACGTCAAATGCAAGTGAACATTACCTGCGATCACCGCATTATTTACGGTGCAGACGCGGCGGCGTTCTTGAAAGATTTGGCAGACCTCATCGAAAACAACCCGCAATCTCTGACGCTGTAAGATTGTTTCCTCGCTGTCTAATCGGGTGCATCTCAAAAATGTAAATTCATCGGATACGAGCTACCTACTCGATCGTGCTACGCACCGCTGACGCTTTCCGAGCGGCTGTTGGGTTCCACTCCGGTCCACCCGTGGACGGCAGCGTTGCCGAAGTCCACCCTACCCAGAGCTTCGTGTTTTTACATTCATTGAGATGTACTCTCCCTCTTTCTCTTTGGGAGAGAAATTTAGGGAGAGAACCGAAAAAAATTATCGCAGCAAAAACCCCAGATTGTTGACGAACAAACTGGGGTTTGGCAGATTTTTTAAATCGTTAAAATCGGAATTTTTACTGATATAAAACGAAATAGGTGACCATCGGAATAACCGTCGCCGCAATCAACAACACGATAACAACGGTGGTCGAATTGCCTTTTTTGGCTTCGGTTTCTTCTGCCGTGGCGAAGGTTCCTTCGACTCGAACGGTGTTGTTTAAATCGGGCGCACCGGGGTCGGGTTCGCCAGACAATACGGCAACTAAACGATCTTTGGCTTCCAAGAACGCCTCGTTATATTTGTCCCCTTCGATGAGTGGATACAACAGCGTTTCTTGGGCGACACTTTCAGCAATTTCTGGGTTGAGGGTTTCTGCTGCTGCTTCACCTACGCGAATCGCGGCGTTGTTCGTCACCACGTCGAGGGCGAGTAACACTTGATTCGCCTGGGCTTCTGGGGTGGGAAACCATTTCTCGAAGAGGGCGTTTGTGAAACTTTCGATGGTTTCGCCGTAATCTAAATGGCGAATTGTCACGGCGCGCACTTCGGTTTCGGTGTCTTGGCGAAGTTTGTCGAAGGCTTTGCTGAGTTGGCTTTCGTTAATGCGGCTGATGGCGTTGCCGTCATCGATAACCCAGGTGGGATCGCCCGGAGACAGGAAGGGCATATCGTAAACCCCCGTAGCGGAGGCAGGTGTGGCGATCGCAAACACGGCGATCGCCGCCAATATCGCCAACCCCATACCTCGGAGGTAGCGTTGACCGAGTTCGATCGATTGGAGGAGCTGTTTCATGGCGTGTCTTCAAAAACTCTCGAGCAGTAAGTAATACTAGGATACCGATGGGCTTTCTCATTTCCGACGTGCGATCGCGCGAACTTTACAAATTCACGCGATCGCACAGATGCAGAGGGAGGGCAAAACCTGATAGTTTAAAGGGCGGATCGTTGTGTCGCGACCGACAACGGACGACCGCGAACCGATCGCTCCTCGACGCTTTATCGGCAGTTCACGACTTTACTTACCTCTTCGCGAATCGTGCTAGACATCAAACTCATCCGAGACAACCCTGAAGCCGTCCGAGATAAACTCACCCTGCGCGGGGACGGCTACGATATTACGGAGATCGTCGAACTCGATCGCCAACAACGGGACTTAGAAACGCAGCGATCGCAACTGCAAGCCCGCAGCAACGAAATCGGGAAAGCGATCGGGCAAAAAATCAAATCGGGAAGCGATCCCAAAGGCGAAGAGATTCAAAGTCTCAAAGCCGAAGGAAACCAGGTTAAAACGCAACTGAGCGACCTCGAACCCCAAGAGAAGGAACTCAAAGCCCAACTCGAAACGCTGTTGCTGAACCTTCCCAACCTTCCCAGCGATTCCACGCCAACCGGAAAAGACGAAACGGAAAACGTGGAAATTCGCCGTTGGGGAGACGAACACAAACCCCAAAACGAGAAAATTCTGCCCCATTGGGACATCGCTGAAAAAATGGGGATTCTGGCGGTCGATCGCGCCGTAAAAGTTGCCCAAAGTCGTTTCGTCGCCCTCCTCGGGGCGGGCGCAGCCTTAGAACGAGCGCTGATTAGCTTCATGCTAGACCGACAAATCGCCGCCGGATACACGGAAGTTATCCCTCCCTTCCTCATCAACAGCGCCTCGTTACAAGCCACGGGACAACTGCCCAAATTCGCCGAAGAAAGCTTCAAATGCGACTCTGACGATCTCTGGTTGACGCCGACAGCAGAAGTTCCCCTCACCAACCTCTATCGCGACGAAATCCTCACTTCCGACGAGTTACCGATTTATCACTGTGCCTATACTCCCTGTTTCCGTCGCGAGGCGGGAAGCTACGGGAAAGACACTCGAGGACTGATTCGACTGCACCAGTTCAACAAGGTGGAATTGGTGAAAGTGGTGCGCCCAGCAACCTCGGAAGACGAACATCAATCGTTGGTACGGGATGCCGAGGCGATTTTACAGGCGTTGAAACTGCCCTATCGCGTCATCGAACTCTGCACGGGAGATTTAGGCTTCGGCGCGAACAAGTGCTACGACTTAGAGGTATGGTTGCCTGCCTCGGGAACCTATCGCGAAATTTCCAGTTGCTCGAATTTTGGAGATTTCCAAGCGAGACGGGGTAACGTTCGCTTTAAGGAAAAAGGGAAAAAGGGAACCCAATACGCCCACACCCTCAACGGTTCGGGATTGGCGATCGGTCGCACGATGGCGGCGGTGTTGGAAAACTACCAGCTACCGGACAACACGATTCGCGTTCCCGAGGTATTACAACCCTATTTGGGACGGGAAGTGCTGTGAGCTACCCCACGTCAAATCAAAGATTATGACGGGGGCTTCGCGTCTCGTCCGCCGATGCCTCCACATCCGAAGAAGAACCCGCGCTGTCGCCCCGGCTCCCGAGGCGAAAAGACTTATTCTTGGGTAGGGTTCTCCGTTTTGACGGGCAGACAGGTTTGAAGACTTTTGCGCTTCATTGACCCTTCTGATTACAGGGAAGGGAGCAAAGCCCACGTCTTTTAAGCGTGGGACGAACGCGTCGGAGCTTTTAAGCTCCGTATTAAACCGTTCCTTGTGCCTCAATATACTTCTTAATCGTCGGGTGCATCTCAACAATGTAAATCTATACGAGAGAATAAGGATTTCAGACTCCAATTCTCATGTTTTTGCAAAACTGAGATGCACCCCTCAGCGAACTCGACCACCCTTCAATCTAACTCTAAACCCAGTACGTCGATGGATTTTTTTAACACCTCTTTCGGTCGAAACGGTTTTGTCATATACAGATCTGCTCCCGATTCCATGCCTTTATTTTTATCAAATTCCTGCCCTTTTGCCGTCAACATAATAATATAAACCTCCTTGAGATCTCGGTTTTGCTTGACCGTTTGACACACTTCAAACCCGTTCTTTTTCGGCATCATGACATCCAAAAATACGAGTTGAGGCTTTTCTTTCTCTATGATATCCAAGGCTTCCATGCCGTTTTGAGCTGTAATCAACTCGACCCCTTCATCTTCGAGATCTTCTAAAGCCTGTTCGAGTAAAATCCGAATATTTGGCTCGTCATCAACAATTAACACTTTCCGCTCCATTAAAACTTCTCCCCTTAACGAGATTCTTGTCGATCGCCGAGTAACACGAACAAAACGTTTTCTAACCCTTTCTCGAACCGCAATGTTTTAACGATATCGTGTTGCTGAAAGAAACCCGAATCGATCGCAATAATATCGGGTTTGAGCGAAAGAGCCTTTTCAATGCACTCGAGATCGGTCGAGGCTTCGGCGACGCTATACCCTTGAGCCGCCAACACTTCTGAGAGAACTTTCAACGCAGAGGCATCGCGATCGACCACCAACACCTTTTTCTTCGACGATCCCTGAGACAGCAACGACCCCACTTCTCGCAACAGCCCTTGGCGATCGATGGGTTTGGTTAAATAGCGATCGACCCCCACGCGAACCCCCCGCTCGCGATCTTCAATAATCGACAACACTAAAATGGGAATCTTCATCGTTTGCGGCTCGTTCTTCAACACCGCCGCCACGTCGAACCCGTCGATATAGGGCATCATCACGTCGAGAACGATGAGATCGGGGCGCGATCGCTTCACTTGGGCGATCGCTTCCACGCCGTCTTTGGCCTGCTTCACCTGATAACCTTGAGCCTCGAGGGACTGGCGCAACAACTCCCGCACGTGTTCGTCGTCGTCCACCACCAAAATCGTTTTCTGCGATCGCGCCGCGTTCGTCTGGCCACCTGTCGCCGTGTGTTCCTGTAACTGCTGCATCAACGGCGCAATGTCGATGTTCGGCCGGCCTTCAAGCAACAGGTGTTCTGACGGATCGCCGATCGGTAGGGTAAACGAAAACGTACTACCTTCGCCGAACTGACTTTCTGCCCAAATCCGACCGCCGTGGTGTTCGAGAATTTGCTGGCAAATAGGCAACCCCAACCCCGTTCCTTTCGGTTTGTCGGTGAGGGTTTCGCCGACTTGCTTGAACTTATCGAACACTTTATCGATATCTTCAGGGGCGATACCGATTCCCGTATCCTGCACGCTGAGACAGAGATAATTGTCGCGATGTTCGACGCGACAGGTAATCGTCCCTTCGTCGGTAAACTTCACGGCATTCGAGAGTAAGTTGATGACCACTTGAATCAAGCGATCGCGATCGCCGTAGATTTCCGGTAAATCCGGTTCGACTTCGCGTCGGATCTCGATATTCTTCCCGTCGATTAACGCCGAGGTTGCAGCCAAAGCGCGATCGAGCAACTCTTCAGCAGAGAGGAGCGTCATGTTCCACTCCACCTTCCCGGCTTCCATTTTGGCGATATCCAACACGTCGTTGATCAACACGGTCAGTCGTTCGGCTTCCGAGATAATGATGTCTAAATTTTGCCGGACGCGCCGCACGTGTTTTTGAACCTTGCGATCGCCCTCCAACACCAGCGGAAACACGGACTCTTCGAGTTTTTCCTGTACGATCGAGGCAAACCCCAACACCGACGTCAGCGGCGTTCGTAACTCGTGAGACACCGTCGAGATAAAGTCAGTTTTCATGCGATCGACTTCTTTCTCGAGAGTTACATCTCGAATCAAAATCACCGAACCGCTCCAGAAATTATCGTCCTCAGACGTCTCTTTAAAAACGTTTTTCGCCAATGCCTGACCGATGCGATTTTCCGAGAGGGGAAGTTCTGCCGTCAACACCTGTTCCGAGGGAGTTTTCTGAACGCGATCGACGAGGGTTGCCACTTCCAACAACCCGCATTCGGCACAGGTGCGATCGATTAAATTCCCTTCGGACACCTCGAACATCGAGCGTAACTTCGGATTGAAGCGCGTAATGCGTCCGGCGGTATCGGTGACGAGCAGGCCGTCGGCGAGGTTGTCGATAATGGCACTGAGGTCGGCCAGAGTCCGTTGCAGTGTCTCTTCTGCCTGTTGTCGCTCGGTTACGTCTTCTGCGGTGACGACGACACCGATGGCCTGTCCCGCCTCGTCCCGCAACGGGATGCGGTTCGTATCCAAATATCGCACCGTTCCATCGGGCTGGGGCAGCAGCGCGATCGTGTGATATTCGGGCGTGTTAGTGTCCATGACGCGGCGATCGCAGGTGACGTATCCCTCAGCCGCCTCCTGCCAGGGCATATCGCGATCGGTTTTGCCGATCAGCGCTGCGACCGAATCGAGCCCGGCCTGGTCGGCTACCCGTCGGTTGCCGCCGAGAAACACGGCGTCGCGATTTTTCCACACCACCAGTTGAGGAATGCTGTCGATGACCAGTTGCAAGAACTCCTTCGAGGCTTGCAGTTCCCGCTCGACCCGTTTGTACTCGCTCATATCCCGCGTCGCCGTGGCTAAACCCATACACTGACCGGTTTTCGGATGAGTAATCGTAAACAGGTGGTAATCGACGGGAATCGGTTCGTCAGTTTGAAAGTGCCGAAATTGAACTTCGCCGCGCCAGCGACCGGTTTCAAAGGCGACAGGCAACACCTGCTGCTCGATGTATTGAAACGTTTCGGCGGGGAAAAACTCTGACAGGCGACGGCTCGTAACGTCCTCGTCGGGGGAAATTCCCAAGGTCTGGCGTCCGGCGGCGTTGACATAGCGTGCGAAGCCGTTTAAGCCGGCCACTCCGATAATGTCCGAGCTGTTTTCGACGAGGGACACCAGCAGTTGTCGTTCTTCTTCGATCGCTTTTTGTTCGGTGCAGTCGTTAAACCAACCGTACCAGACGACGGTTCCATCCTCTTGTCGTTCGGGGCGGGCCCGCGCTTCCATCCAGCGAACGGTTCCTGACGGCATGGTCATGCGTCCTTCCCACTCCCAGAGGGTGAGGGTTCGGGCCGATCGCACCACGGACTCGTCAAATTGTCGGCGATCGTCGGGATGGATGCGATCGACGAGGTGAGCGGCGTTTCGTTCGATGTCGCGGGGAGACAGTTCGGCAAAGGCATCGTTGCCAGCGGAAAAATAGGGAAACGAGATCGACCCGTCGGCATCGAGGCGGAACTGGTAAATGACGCCGGGAACGTTGGTGGCGATACGCTCGATTTGCTGTTGGTTTTGTTGGCGCAGGCGATCGAGCATTTCGGCTTGTTGGATGGCCACGTCGAGATGTAGGGCGATCTGACGGGCGAACTCCACGTCTGACTCGCTCCAGGCTCGGGGCGCGCGGCATTGGTGGACGCACAACAAGCCCCAGAGTTCGTCGTTTTTATTGAGGGGAACCACCAGGTTCGCCCGTACTTGAAACCGCGACAAAATGTCGATGTGGCAGTCGCTCAATCCAGCGTCGTAAATGTCGGTGACGGCTTGGACGCGGCCGCGGACGTAGTCTCGGGCGAACTCTCCACCGAAACAGTAATCGCGCACTCGGGCTGCTAAGGCCGAATCGTAACCGGAGGCGACATCTTCGGCGATGAATTCGCCGTCTTGGTTGCTGCTTTCGGAAAACCAGCGAAAGATTCCCACGCGATCGGCATCGAGGAGTTGTCGGACTTCACGGGTCGTCGTCCGAAAGATTTCCTCGAGGTCGAGGGTGGCGCGAATGTTGGCGATAACGTTCGAGAGGGCGGTTTGTCGGCTGAGAAAGGAGTGTTCGAGAGCAGACAAGCGCGATCGCAGTTCGGCGATTTCGCGATCGCGGTCGTCGCGGAATTGGGGGTTAGGGTTCGCGAGATCGGACATCGGCTTCAACGTGAGAGGAACCGGAGCGATCGCTCTGAGATCGCTCGTCGAGTTTGAGAGATGCGAGATAGAGCTTGATTAATATCGGCATCGACATCAGCATTTGGTAAATCCGCTCGGGAGAAAAATGCTGAATTTCGGGATTGTAGCGAGCGAGGCGATCGACGAGGTGTTGGTAACGCGCCGGGTTGCGATCTTGAAAGCGCACGATCGCGGCCGGATCGACCGATCGCGTCGTCGCGATCGAGGCTTCTACCTCGTCCGGATCGCCGGAAGCTGCTAGTGAGGGTAAGGTTTCTCTGAATTCCGGTGCTAGCGGGAGCCAGATCTCGAACTGCGTCCCTTTGCCGGGTTGGGAGCGACAGTCGAGCCGCCCGCCGTGTTTGTCGACGACGACTTGACGGCTGATGGCTAACCCGAGACCGGTTCCTTTACCGAGAGCTTTGGTGGTAAAGAATGGGTCGTAAATTTGTTTGGCTACATCTTCGTCCATGCCCGGGCCGTTGTCTGCGATCTGAATCACTGCCCAACGGTCGTCGCGAAATTCTGTACCGAGCGAGATCGTGGGTTGGGGAATTCCCGCTTCTTCCATTGCGTCGATGGCGTTGGCGATAATGTTGACGAAGACTTGGTTGAGCTGTCCGGCAAAGCAATCGACGAGGGGCAGATCGCCGTAATGTCGCTCGATTTTGACTTCGGGACGGCCGCCTTTGGCTTTAATGCGGTGGTTGAGGATGAGGAGGGTACTGTCGAGACCTTCGTGCAGGTCGGTGGGTTGGGTACTGTCGCGATCGATGCGAGAGAAGTTTCTCAAGGACTGAACGATCGCGCGAATGCGATCGATGCCTACTTGCATCGAAGACAGCAGTTTGGGCAGGTCGTGGTTGAGAAAATCGAGGTCGATTTCGTCGAGAAAGTCTTCGATGTCTTCGTCGGCGTTGGGGTAGCGTTGGCGATAGAGGACGATGAGTCCGAGGAGGTCTTGGATGTAATCGCAGGCGTGACTGAGGTTGCCGTTGATGAAGTTGACGGGGTTGTTAATTTCGTGGGCGACGCCAGCCACCATCTGCCCCAAACTCGACATTTTTTCGCTCTGGACGAGGTGAGTTTGGGCTTGTTGGAGTTCTTGGAGCGCTGCTTGAAGTTGTTGGGCTTGCTGTTGGGCGCGATCGGCGGCGTCGCAGCTACGATTGTAGAGTAGGGCTTTTTCGATGGCGATCGCGGTTTGGACGGCGAACAGGGTCAGCAGTTTGAGATGTTCGGCGCTATAGGTCAGGGCGGGGTAGTGAGAGACGGCTAGAACGCCGATGGTGCGTTCGCGGTAGCAGTGCGTGATACTTTCGCGCACCACGAGGGGAACGCAGAGCAGAGACCCCAGTTGGCGATCGCCCGCTTTGGCTCTGGGATCGAGGACTACATCGTTGACGATTTCACTGCGTCTTTGACGGACGATGTCGCCGAGAATGCTCTCGTCGAGTGCGAGGGAGTTTCCCCAGGGCAGGATCGTGCCACTTTGGAAGAGCAGGTGGAGGTGGCGAGCCTCGTCCAGACTTTCAGTGGCACCGTCGGGTTCGCGGGAGTGGGGTAAAGCGCTATCGAGCAGCCAAATCGAGCCACTCGTTAAAGGCATCGAGGCTTGAATTTCTTGTAAGACGAGCTTGGCAATGGTTTTGAGGTCGAGGCTTGCTGTAATTTTCGTGGCTATTTCATAAAACAGGTCGAGTTCTTGATATCGTTCTAAAAGTTCGCGAGCTAGTGATTTTTTTTCAAGTTCTCGTTGAAGTGAAAAAATCAAGAGATCGGCGACAATACGACTGTTATCATCTCCGAAAACCCATCCTAAGACGGTATCCGAGATTTCAATATCATGTCGGACGGGAGATATGATTTCACCCGTTTCGAGTAAGATATTTTGGTAAGTATCGACAATTTGAAACGGGTGAGGTAACGTTTCAGCTAGGCGATCGAGCAGCGATCGCACCTCGGGTTTACTTGTAATTTTCCTTAAAGTCAAACGCGCCATGAGCTTTTGGAAAAAATCGACAGATTCCCTGACCTGACTCGGAGAGGGGCGTTTGCAAGCAAACGCTATTTAGTCAGTCTAAACGATGTCATAAATTTAAACCGGAAAAAGAAAGGTCTAAATTGCAGTTTTGTTGCGTTTGAATGATGCTGGAGTCCCGATCGCTCGATATTGCCGAAATTTAGCCTGCGATCTAACAGAATTTGTTGAGATTAAGTAGATAAGTAAATTTTATGAAGATCTACAACAATTTCTGTCGAAGCTGCCCTTTTTCGCCATCTCACTCATGGTAATTTGTATAAGAATGATACAGAATGTAGCGCCATCTTTAAAGATTCTAAGTAATATTACGAATCGCTGGCATCATAACTATCAGGGACTCTGGTTGTGATGAGGAGTAATGCTACCGTGGTTTTTGAATCCTTACCACGAAAGGGATTGTGACTGACCAGCATCATTAGAGTACGGCACTACCCAAACGGCGATCGCTACAGTGTCCGGCTCTTACCGAGCGTCACGAGCCAAATGTGATAAAACTTAACCCAGAGCTGCAAACCTCACGACTCCACGCCCCCCATGCTCAGACTCATCACCGATTTCGACGGGCCGATCGTCGACGTGTCCGATCGGTATTATTGCGTGTACCAAGACTGTCTCGAACAGTTGCGCCCCCGCGATCGCCCCGTCAAGCGCCTCTCGAAATCCGAATTTTGGCAGTTGAAGCGATCGTGCGTTCCCGAACGCGAAATCGGTGTCATTTCTGGACTCGACCGCGATCGCGCCCGACAGTTCGCCCGACTTCGCAGCCAAACCGTTCACAGTTCCCCCTATCTCCACCACGATCGCCTGATTCCCGGCGCGATCGACGCCTTAGAACGGGCGCAGCGATCGGGACTCGATCTCGTCCTGATGACGATGCGCCGCCAGAGAGAACTCGAAGAAGCCCTCTATCGGTGCGGACTCGATCGCTTCTTTCCCCCCCATCGTCGCTACTGCATCGGCAACGACGAAGCCAAAAGCCTCGACACCCAAGATAAGCCCCGCTTGATGCGACAGGCGTTGATGGAGCTTCCCCCAGCGGGCGAACAGTGGATGGTGGGCGATACCGAAGCCGACGCGATCGCCGCCCGTACCTACAGCGTTAAATTTATCGGCGTCCTCTCAGGCATCCGCGACCGACAACGACTGAGCCCCTACCGCCCCGATCGCATCGTCGAAGACTTAACCGAAGCCGTCGATCTCGTCGTCGAACGGGCAACCCAAGTCGTCAGTTAACTCGAGTCGGAAAACGAGCCTTACCGCAAAAAGCTCGACACCAACCATAACAAGAAGAACGTCACCCAAGCGGCAAAAGTTTCAGCAGCCACCTGCGCGCCGAGCCACGCCGCCAACTGTCCGCCGATAAGAATTCCCACGATCGTCGCGACTAAGGTAAACAGGATCGCCCGTCCGAATCGTTTCTCTTTGCGGTTGAGAAAATACAAGCTCGCACCTGCCCCGAACGCGAGGGCGATGGGGGCGTATTCCGCGCTGACCGCACTGAGAACGCTCAACAGGACGAACACACCTGCCGGCCAGAGAATGTCGCTTTGACTGGGAGTGTCGATGGAACTTTGCAACCAGTCGGGCATTCGATTCGATGCTGTGGGTGTGGCAGTTTGAGGCGGCGCCGGCATCGATCGCTCGGGAAAACGAATCCCCTCGGGGACTTTGATTTTACCTTGTTGGCGCAACCGCAGCCGATCCATCAAAACGGCGTCGTAGGCAATTTCAATCTGTTCGATCTGTTTGCGGTCGTTGTGGTGTTGTTCGACTTGACGATCGCGAGCAGCTTGAATTTCCTCGAACGAGGCACCTTCTGTAACGCCAAGTTGTTCGTAAGGATTCTGGTCGCTCATTGCCCGATTCGTGTAAAGTAGCTATCCCTTCTAGCTTAGCAGCGATGGGGAGAAGATGAGTAAGGGAGAGGGGGAGCTTCTTCAGTGAAGAGGGAAGAGGGAAGAGGGAAGAGGGAAGAGTGAGGATAGCGAACAGGTAACAGTTTAGCCTCATCACCTCATCACCTCACTGGTGACTGGTGACTGGTGACTGGTGACTGGTGACTGGTGACTGGTGACTGGTGACTGGTGACTGGTGACTGG
>NZ_JAQNCQ010000231.1:0-5172 GCF_028368005.1 Geitlerinema sp. CS-897
CAACCTCTTGACTAGACTTGAACTCAGATAACTTCAAGTCCCCGCCAGAACGATTCCACAGGCTTTTTGTTTTACGTCCACTTGGTGCCCCCAAGCCGGACGGATCTGATTTTTGGTTTTGGGCTTTATGCTCTATACAGGTTGCCAGTGTCTTAACCGTTACTTCTGGGCTGCCTACTGGATGAGCTATCCGTATGTTTTCAGCGTGTTACCACCTTATCAATTATATTTGATGGCTCGTTTCGGCACTATCCCCTTCTCTCGCTATCGCATTGTTCAGGGGACGCACCTCAACTCACCGCCGCTTCACCACCCCCTAACCGCTTCGCGGTATAGGCGGAGTACTGCGACGGATCTTGATAGTGCGTCACTTTTCAGGTTCCTCGATCGAACCGCCGTATTTTACGACGAGGCGGGGAAATAATAGCAAGAAATATCCCATCCACGCCAAAATCGGCACGGCGACGAGTCCCGTCAGCCAGAATCGGTGAAAGAGAAGCCAACTTCCGGCAATTATCGCGATTCCGGTCAGTAGGATCGACCAAGGCTGACACCACCAGGGTTTGTATTTCCAAATATTGAAGTCGTTGGAGTCAGACATCTAATATTAATCTAGGTTTTTTGTCAAGTTTTTGTTAAAAATATTTATATAGTTGTCGCGATCGCCCCTAGATTGTAACAGAATTGCAAACTTAATGGAACTGAGGCGATCGCTCGGTTCGGGAAACCCTACAATGCGATCGGTTTTGCGAACTGAAGCTCAAATTGTAGGAGTTCGTTCCTGTGTAGAAAACCCGAAAACTTAGGTCGTGAAACCCTATTTGCGATCGCCTGTATTTTTTATACCATTAAAAGTGAAGAAACGAGCGAGCAAACCCAGCAAAAAGGAGGGTTAGACGCTATGACACTGGTTCGTTGGAATCCCACTCGCGACATCGACAGTTTACATCGCGAAATGAACCGTTTGTTCGACGCTTTGAATCCGACGCGGTTCGCCTCAGAAATCGAACTCAATTTCGGTCCGCCTGCGGAACTTCATGAAACTGACGAGGCTGTGATTCTAAAACTGGAAGTTCCGGGTATGAATCCAGAGGATATCGATATTGACGTGACGCGAGATGCGGTTTCGATTCGCGGCGAACGCAAACAAGAATCGAAAACTGAAGAAAACGGTACGATTCGCAGTGAATTCCGTTACGGTCACTTCAGCCGCGTCATTTCGCTGCCGACTCATGTAGATAACGGCAAAGTCGAAGCGCAATATTGCGATGGTTTGTTGACGTTAACCTTGCCTAAAGTGGAAGAAGAAAAACACAAATCGGTTAAGGTGAAAGTCGAACGCTAATGTAGTGTTTTGACGGAAAAGTTGACTGAAGTTGTTGTAAGTTTATTTGCCCTCATCTTTAAGGTGGGGGCTTTTGCTCGATCGAACGATTCACCACAGAGACACAGAGAACACAGAGAGGTTTAATCGAGAAAGGATTTTATTGAGTCGAATTCTGCTTCTGATAAAGTTGGAAATAGTTCGAGTTCGGTGTAGTTTAAGAAATACTCGTATCCGGCGCGATCGCACACTTGATGTAACAAACTTTGTAAGTCGATTTCCGGCTCTTTATCTTCCGGTCGTAGCGGAAGCGGAAAAACTGGGATGCGATCGCTCAATCCGAAAGCGTACAAGTCTGCCGTTGGGCGAGTTTGAGCGCGACTGACCAAAATGCGATAGGGGGTTGCAAACGAGCGTTCTAAAATCGGCATCGGTTCGCCACCTCGTAACAAATCGATTTCGATAAAATTCGTTTGACTGCCTAAAACCTTCTGGCGTTTTTGCAAGTATTTTTGTCGTCCTTCGCCCCGTTTGTTGGTTGGAGATAAGAGTTCGATCGCTGTCACGACTTCTTTCGTCGCCACATCCCGCACTTCCAAGTAACTTTCGCGAACTTCTTCAGACATCGGTAACTGCACCGATTGGGGTTTAACAGGCGACGAGACCACTGCTACATTCGAGTCTAGTGCAGTAGAAGACGAACTACTTTTCTGAACGCTCACGTCCGGACGTCCAACCAGTAGCGATTCCAAGGAATTAATTTCGTAAATTCGTTTATCTGTGACCGCCCGATATTTCGGTGCAATTTGTGGCGTTAACGCTTCAGCAAGGGTCACAATGAAGCGATTGTGAAAATCTGACCAAAAATCGGGATGTTCTAAATAAGGATTCATCCCCGGAAACGGTGATGGCATCGCCGAACCTCCTTTTCGCAGTAGTTCTATCCTAGCAACGGCGATCCAACTCCCCCACGTAAATCAGTTATAGTAAAAAATCGGACGTTTATCAGATCTGTCGTAACAGACTCGATCGAGAGAGTCGATCGCGTGCAGACCACACAGGAGAAATTTTCATGGTAGCGGTTGCCGTAGACAAGCTACTAACCCCAGAAATCTCGCGCCCAGCCCGCTATTTAGGAAACGAACTCGGGGCGGTTCGCAAACCCTGGAACGAAGCAGAGGTGCGTTGGGTGTTGACGTACCCGGAAGTGTACGAAGTCGGGGCGTCGAACCTCGGACATATCATCCTCTACAGCATTCTCAACGCCCAACCCCATCAACTGTGCGATCGCGCCTATCTTCCCGCCCCCGATTTAGCCAAAAAACTGCGGGACGAACAAATTCCCCTCTTCGCCGTCGAATCCCGACGGGCGTTGACAGATTTCGACATTCTCGGCTTTAGCCTCAGCTACGAACTCGGGGCGACGAACATCCTCGAAATGCTCGATTTAGCCGGAATTCCCCTAACCTGGAAAGAACGGCGCGATCGCGGAATGGAAGACCCCCTCATTTTCGCCGGAGGACAAACCGCCACCTCCAACCCAGAACCCTACGCGGACTTTTTCGATTTCGTCGCCCTCGGAGACGGAGAAGAACTCCTTCCCGAAATCGGCTTCGTCATCGAAGAAGGAAAACGGGACGGACTCAGCCGCGAAGAATTACTGCTGGATTTAGCCCAAGTTCCCGGCGTCTACGTTCCCATGTTCTACGACATGGAAGAAAACGGTTCGGTGCGTCCCAACCGTCCCGACGTTCCCGAACGGATTTTACGCCGCGTGGCGACCCCGATTCCCGCCTATTCCATCGGTTTAGTCCCGTTGGTCGAAACCGTTCACGATCGCCTCACCGTAGAAATTCGTCGCGGCTGTACCCGAGGCTGTCGCTTCTGTCAACCCGGAATGCTAACTCGTCCCGCCCGAGATGTCGATCCCAACCAAGTGGTCGATACCATCGAAAAAGGAATGCGGGCGACGGGATACAACGAATTTTCTCTGCTGTCCTTAAGTTGTTCCGATTACCTGTCGCTTCCAGCGGTGGGAGTCGAAGTGAAAAACCGCCTGAAAAACGAAAATATCTCCCTGTCCCTCCCCAGCCAACGGGTCGATCGCTTCGACGAAAACATCGCCAACATCATCGGCGGAACGCGCCAATCCGGGTTGACCTTCGCCCCAGAAGCCGGAACCCAGCGGTTGCGGGACATCATTAACAAAGGACTCACCAACGAAGAACTCTTGCGAGGCGTCAAAACCGCTTACGAACAGGGATGGGATAAAGTCAAACTGTACTTCATGATCGGGCTTCCCGGCGAAACCGACGCCGACGTGCTGGGAATTGCCGAAACCGTGCGCTGGTTACAACAAGAATGTCGCGCCCAAGGTCGCAAACGCCTCAGCATCAACTTAACCATTTCTAACTTTACGCCCAAACCCCACACGCCTTTCCAGTGGCACTCCGTTTCCACCGCAGAATTTTTACGCAAACAGGATATGTTGCGCCAAGAATTCCGTCGGATGCGGGGCGTGAAAGCCAACTTTACCGACGTGCGAATTTCCGCGATGGAAGATTTCGTCGGACGGGGCGATCGCCGTTTGTCGTCCGTGGTGCGTCGCGCCTGGGAACTCGGGGCGGGGATGGATTCCTGGTGGGAAAGTCTCGATCGCGCCTTTCAAGCCTGGGAAAATGCGATCGACGAATCCGGGTTGACTTGGAAATATCGCCAAGTCGAAAACGGCGAATGGAACGTTTTCAAAAGCGATTCCGACACCGCCATCGAAGACCGAAACGCCTTCGATGCCCCGCTTCCCTGGGATTACCTCAACACCGGAATCGATAAAACCTGGCTCAAACAGGACTTACAACGAGCCTTAGAAGCCGCCACCGTTCCCGATTGCGCCTACGAGGGCTGTTCCCACTGCGGCGTCTGCACCCCCGATTTCGGTCATAACATCGTCGTTCCACCGCCGCCGATTCCCGAATTTGAAGGACATTTCAAACCCAACTCACAGCGAGTACAGCGGATGCGCGTGTGGATGGGAAAACTGGGGTCGATGGCACTCATCGGACATTTAGACTTTGCCAAACTGCTCGATCGCGCCGCACGACGGGCTGCCTTACCCATGTCCTTTACCGGGGGCTACCATCCCATGCCCCGCATTTCCCCCGCCAACGCCTTACAGTTAGGGGCAACCAGCAGCGGCGAAATCGTCGAATTCGACCTCACTGAAGACATGGACGCGGCGGACTTCCAAACCCGACTGTCCGAACAGTTATCCGACGAGATCCCCATCTACCGCGTCGAAGTCGTTCCCACCGACGGAAAGGCCGCCACGCGAGTCCTCGATCGCGCCGAATATTTCCTGAGCGTTCGTTGTCGCGAGGGCTGCGGCGAGTGGTATCGCTGGGTCAAAGAAATCCTCGATCGCACTGAAATCTGGAGCGAACACACTACCAAATCCGGCAAAATCAAGAAGATCGACCTTCGCGAACGGCTGTTCGAGTTAGACATCATCGAACTTCGCAGTTCCGAGGAAGCCGTGGTGCGCGTCGTGGGAAGCTGTCGCAACGACGGAACCCTCCTGCGTCCGAGTCAAGTCGTCGAACTCCTCGAACGAGTTTCCGGCGTCGAACTCCAGCTCGATCGCATCCATCGCCAACAGTTGATTTTACCAAAAATTTGGGTCTAAAGCCTCGCCCTTGCAGGGCGACTTTGCTATGATGTCAGAGAACTGGAACGGTATTTAACCAGTCTAAAAACCGAGCCTCTAATCGAGGCATCCGAACCTTGAAAACTAGACTTAGCGGGTTCTGTTCGGGAAAGCTCGAACAGGTAAAAGCTCTAAGCAACACGGA
>NZ_JAQNCQ010000232.1:0-15294 GCF_028368005.1 Geitlerinema sp. CS-897
CGAATTTCTCGACTGGTTCGTAAAACTTTATCTTTTTCAAAAAAATTAGAAAATCACATCGGGGCGATTTTGACTTTTCTTCATCATTATAATGAATGCATACAAGTCCAGTTTTAATATCACTACG
This sequence comes from Geitlerinema sp. CS-897, assembly GCF_028368005.1. Classification (NCBI taxonomy): domain Bacteria; kingdom Bacillati; phylum Cyanobacteriota; class Cyanophyceae; order Geitlerinematales; family Geitlerinemataceae; genus Geitlerinema; species Geitlerinema sp. CS-897. The sequence goes on from NZ_JAQNCQ010000232.1 coordinate 128, forward strand.
TTTTGGCCACTACCCGTCGTAGCGGTAGGATAGAGTGCCTGCGGGGGTGGTCACGGTTTCGACTCGACCGGCATCGCCATAAGTATAGGAAATTTCCGTTTGGTCGGGTTCGGTACGCGAGAGTAGCTGACCGAGAGGTCCGTAATCGAAATCAGTGGTTCCCCGTTCGTCTGTGGCTGTATCCAGGCGACCGGCAGTATCGTAGGTATAGGAGATGAAGGGAACAATCCCTCACCCAGGTCGGTATCCAGTTGTCAAGGTTCTGAGACTGCTACCGTCATCACCTCATCTCCTCATCACCGGAAGCTCGACAGTCTCGCAGCCAGTCGCGAATTCCCGAGGCGATCGCGCTACTGCTGGTTTCTCGGGGTGGGGTGACGATGTTATCGCGGGCGGTGTCGAGACTTGAAAACATGGTTACGAGCCACCAATCTCCATTTTCGGCTTGGGTGAGAAACAGCCAGTGGAAATGTTGGAGTTGGTGGATTTTGTCGGTGGTATAGGTACGCTCGAGAGTTGTGATAAAGACTTGACGGACGTTCTCGGGAGGGTCGCGATCGAGTTCGATCGCCTGAAATTCTGGACGCCCCGCTACGAGAACGGTACTCCGAGCGAGAGGATCGTTGGTCGTTTGCGATCGCGCGGTCACGCGGTTGATATAACCGGGAAGCTCGGGCAACATTCGAGCGATCAGCGGTTCGAGGTCTTTCGGACAGGTAGAATCGGCTAGAGTTCGATCGCCCGACAGCACGATCGCGGCGAAGATGCCGAGAGGGGCGATCGCTCCGAGCCAGAATCTTGATTTCACAGGAAACGGTTCGATAGGCTACGCTTTATTATTGCAATCATTGCAGTTTTATCGAACTTCGCTGGGTTGCTCTGGCGTTCGTCTTCTGCCATCGTTTTTATTGTATACTTTTACAACGAAATATTGACAATAAAAATATTTGTGATATGGATTGCATCCAAATTTCAAATTTACGCTGTTACGGATACACGGGATTTTTGCCCGAAGAACAGGTTTTAGGGCAATGGTTCGACCTCGATCTGACGCTGTGGGTGGATTTAGCCGTCGCCGGAAAGAGCGATCGCATTGAAGACACCCTCGACTATCGCGGGGCGATCGAATCGGTCAAAACCATCGTCAAGACGCAAAAATACGCCCTAATCGAGCGCTTGGCTGAAGCGATCGCGGAAGAGTTACTCACGCGCGATCGCCTAGAACGGGTGCGCGTGCGTCTGAGTAAACCCGCCGCTCCCATTCCCGATTTCGGTGGAAAAATTACAGTAGATATCGCCCGTCCTCGCACGCCTGAAAAGATAATCGAAGCCGGGGAAACAGAAAGCCTCGGTTAAACAATCTCAATCAAAGATGGTATGCACCCCGATGTTAAACTGCTCTCGAGAGAACTGCCGTGACCCCAAGTGAGTTCGAGTATCTCATTCGTCAAACCATCGTCTATCTGGAATTTCACGACGACGACTCCGCTAAATGGCTGGTTTCACAATGGCGTCAAATGCTCGATCGCGTTCGACAGCTCGAGCAGAACAACACGAAAGGCGATCGCTAACAGGGAACCGACTGCGGGTGAGATTGGGACTGACGTTCCAATAACTCCCGCGATTCCTGTCGAACTTTCCCTTGCATCGCCGCCTGTTGCAGTCGCACGAACGCATGAAAATCTTCAAGATCGTACTTTTGCGTCAAGCACTGGCGCAGTTGTTCTTCAGCTTCGACTGAAAGATACCCCGTCTCTAGCGCTTCGCGCACGAGATCGCGAATTGAAATGATAGGTCGGTTCAAGATCGTCAATCCTAATAACTCGTTAAGTCTAATCCCAGTATCTGAGTTTCCGAGCGTTCGCGACGTGACGCGATCCCGAAGTGTGCCGTGAGATTTAGGGGGAATTTTAGCGATCGAGCCGTTTAAGTTTTGTGATTTCGATCGCCATTTCACCAATTTATTACGAAATGTTGCCGAAATACCTACCGTTCTTTACTTTTCTGGCTTAGGCGAGTCCTCCTCGTCATCGCGATCGGTACTCTCTTCTGATTCCCGAACTTCGATATTGTCGGACTCGTCCGTCATATCCTCGGCCTCGGGAATTTCGGCGGTTTTCAATTCGGCTGTATCTGCACCCGCGTCGGACACTTCAGCGGCGTCAGGTCGTTCGACTTCAGACACGTCTTCCACTGACGCTTCGACTGTATCTTCAGGTTCCGACACGGCCTCGGGCGATCGGTCAATTTCAGAAGTGTCTTGGCTCTCCTCGTCCTCGACCCCCTCTTCAACCGTCGAATCTGCCTTCATCTCGTCTTCCGTAACGGGTTCGGTCTCCGAACTGTCCGCCGCAGAGGTTTCGCTCTCCAACCTGTCTTGCAGAGAAGTCTCTTGAGGTGTCTCGTCTCCAGTGTCAGTTTCAAACGGCTCCTCAGTAGATTCAACCTGGGGTTTCTCCGAACTCGGTTGGGAAACAGGCGATCGAGACGGTTGGGGCTTAACGCGACTAAACAAACTGCCAATTCTCCCGAACAGCCCTGGTTTGGCTTGACTTGCTGAAAGAGCAGTCGGTTCGGGGGTCTTCACTTCGGGTTTGGCGGTGTCTTCCCCTTCAAGCACATCTTCGTCCTTCGCCGTCGCACCTTCAGACGGGGCTTCAGGCATCGTGTCTTCGGCTTCTGCGATCGTCGATTCCGGTGTTTCCGTCGCGTCCGGCGTTTCAGGCATCGCGATCGCTTCCTCCGCAGCTTCCTTCGTTTCAGCCGAAGGCGACTCTGCTTCGCCGGGTTCCTCAGCTTGCGGTGTCGTAGCAGGAGGTGTTTCTCGAGACAGCAGTTCCGACGCTTTTTCCTCCCAAGCATCCGTCGGCGTTTGACGATCGCGAGGTGTCACCTCCCGACGCAGTCGTAGCGTTTGCCACCCCAGCCAACCGATGAGTGTGACGCTGGCGGTTTGACCGAGTAGCACCGCCCCCGTGAAGCGTCCGGCGCAAAACCACAGCACCAGAGCGTAGAAAAACCCTACGCCACTCCAGACGAAATCTCCCTTTCGGTAGACCTCTGGGAAAAAGAAAGCTGCCATAAAGAGAATAAAGCTGCCCAAACCAACGGCAACAGCAAGCAGATAGGCAAGCATTACGTCGTTAACCCCTAAATCTCTCTACTGCTTTATTCTACAGGTCAGATGGAATTGACAATTGACAATTGACAATTGATAACGCAGAAGCGTCTCCCCCTCTCGCCCTCTCCCCCTCTCCCCTTCTCCCCCTCCTCCACTCTTAACATCTTCTTCCCCATCTTCTGAGGGGGATCGGGCTACCCTGAACAAAGAATCGAAGCATCGAAACATCCCAAACAGTCGAGTTGAAACGATATATATGGCTTTACAGAATTTTGGCGTCATCGGTCTCGCCGTAATGGGTGAAAACCTGGCGCTGAACGTCGAGCGCAACGGCTTTTCCGTGGCTGTCTACAACCGCACGACCGAGAAAACGACGGCGTTTATGGAAAATCGCGCCCAAGGTAAGAACGTCAAACCTGCCCACAGCCTCGAAGAATTCGTCGCGTCCCTCGAACGCCCCCGAAAAATCCTGTTGATGGTGAAGGCGGGTAAACCTGTCGATGCGGTCATCGAGCAACTCAAACCGCTCCTCGAACCCGGTGATATGATTATCGACGGCGGAAACTCGCTCTACGAAGATACCGATCGCCGCGTGGCCGATCTCGAAGCGGCGGGGTTGCGCTTTATTGGAATGGGCGTCAGCGGTGGTGAAGAAGGCGCGCTCAACGGCCCGAGTTTGATGCCTGGCGGAACGCGGGAAGCTTACGAGGCGATCGAACCCATCGTCACGAAAATCGCCGCCCAAGTGGACGACGGACCCTGCGTCACCTACATCGGCCCCAAAGGCGCGGGACATTACGTCAAGATGGTTCACAACGGCATCGAATACGGCGATATGCAGTTGATCGCCGAAGCCTACGATCTCTTGAAAAACGTTCTCGGGTTGACGAACGAGCAGCTTCACGACGTCTTTGCCGAGTGGGACGAAACCGAAGAACTCGATTCGTTTTTGATCGAGATTACCGCCAATATTTTCAAGAAAAAAGACGATATGGGCGACGGCTTCCTCGTCGATAAAATTTTGGATGCCGCCGGACAAAAAGGAACGGGACGCTGGACGGTGGTGAGTTCCTTAGAACTCGGAGTTCCCATTCCCACTATCACGGCGGCGGTGAACGCCCGCGTCATGTCAGCCTATAAAGACGAACGGATGGCGGCAGCCAAAGAACTAGCGGGCCCCGGCGGGAAGTTCGACGGTAACACGCAAGGGTTTATCAACAAGGTTCGCGACGCGCTCTACTGCTCGAAAATGTGTTCTTACGCCCAAGGGATGGCGCTGCTCGGAACGGCATCTCAGGAGTTTGAATACAACCTCGATTTGGGCGAAATCGCGCGAATTTGGAAAGGCGGCTGCATCATCAAAGCGGGATTTTTGAATAAAATCAAACGTGCTTTCGATGAAAATCCCAATTTGGCGAATTTGCTGCTCGCGCCGGAATTCAAACAAACCATTCTCGATCGCCAAGCCGCTTGGCGAGAAGTGTTGATGGCGGCGAACGGCTTGGGGATTCCCGTTCCTGCGTTTAGCGCCTCTCTCGATTATTTCGACAGCTACCGTCGCGAACGACTTCCGCAAAACCTCACACAAGCGCAACGAGACTATTTCGGCGCTCACACTTACGAACGCACGGACAAATCGCGCGGTGAGTTTTTCCATGCTGAGTGGTTTTAAACGGTAAATACCTGCTTTGACACAGTTTTTCCCGTGGTGACTTTTCCGGTTTCTTTTGAGAAGCCGGTTTTTTTTGTTAATTTTTTTTGTCAAATTACTGGCGCACTCTCCCAGTTGTTATAAAGTTCTTCTGCATAGACCATGATGTCTTCATTGGGTAGATGAATTTTGGGTGTTTGCCTGGGATATAAGCTTTCTAAACATTGTGTATCTTGCTGGACGACAATCGAAGCTGCATGAAGCAAAGAGTCTTTCATGACTGGTTTTAAGCTCGGGTCGCTGAATTTTGCATACAGCAAAATAAATGTTTGAGTTCGATTTTCAGTCTCGGGGTACAGGATATGCCCTTGATAAGTTTGTACTTCTGGCGACTGCAAGCAGAAAAACTGAGTTGAGGGAAAGACATATTCCAGAAAATTATTCATCACATCTGGGATTGCACCCAACATGGGGTTTTCTGCGATCTCTTCCGGTGTATAGTCATCTTTTTCGACGACTTGTGAAACCTTGGCATAAATGCCTTCTTTTTCGATGAACTCAGATCGACAGGATTTGCACTTAAAAAACTCTCGATGCGTTCCATTTTGATGGTTGTGGTCGTAGTTGATTTTCAGGCAGCTTAGAAAATCGCTCTGAATGCTTTTTTGAGCGGTTACACCCAAGAAATCGTAATCGTTTGCAACTTTTTGATGTAGGTCGGGAACTGGAAGTTGAGGTTGAAAGCCGCCGTAAGTCCAGATGAAATCACCGTCAACAATTAATTTTAGCGGTTCGATGAAAGACGTTCGACTCAATTCTCCATCTCGAAAAAGTCGCCCCAAACCGTCAAACTCTAGTGCGTGAAACGGACAAGCGATCGTGTTGCGCTCTTGACAAATCCACCCCTTCGATAAGGGAGCTTGCATGTGAGGGCAAATATTACTCAGCGCAGAGATTTCCCCCGATGTATTTTGCCAGAGTACGTAATCTCGACCGTTCAAGGTGAGCGGATAAGGACGATTAACGCCCAGCATCGAGCGGTGAGCGACTAGCCAAGGCGCTCCTGGAAGAATAGGTTTCATAACCTGTGGATTTTAATTAAACAACTGTTTAGTTAGCGTAGCAAGGTCTATAGATGGATGTCAAGGATTAAAGTAGATAGAGGAGTCTGATTTGCCGATTGGGTTGCAACCATGCCGAAAACACCCCGCTTCACCCCCAAGCACAACGAGGAAAAGCAAAGCCGGAATGCAGAAGTCACGAAAGCCAACATTCTCTCGGCTGCAATCGAGGAGTTTGCCCAGTATGGTTTATCTGGGGCGAGAACTGAAAATATTGCGAAGCGCAGTGGTGTGACTAAAGCGATGATTTGTTATTATTTTAAAAATAAGAAAACACTGTATCAGGCTGTGTTAAATCAGCTCGTCCTAGAAATCAACGAATCGTTTGAATCGATCGATATCGAACAACAACCTGTCGAACAGGCTTTAGAGTCTATCGTTCGTAGCTATATAAAATTTGAGTCTAAAAACCGATGGCATGGGATGCTCTGGTTTCAAGAAGCATTGCAAAACCAAGGGCGCTACGGCGAGCAAACTGGGTGGCAAGAAGGATTTCAATCTATTGTCAAACTGTTAGAAAAAGGAATAAATGAGGGAGTTTTTCGTAAAGTCGATCCCTTTTTGACTGCAATTAATATTTTGGGAATTTGTTCGTTTTACTTCGACGCTCATGAAAATTTAAAGTATCTCGAGCCTGACAGAGAGCTTTTGAGTTCTGAAACGATCGAACAACAAACAGATGCTGTTCTTGACTTGCTCGTTTCAGGCTTGATGGCTTCGTAATGGGTGCATCTCAAAAATGTAAGTTCATCGGATACGAGCTGACCTACTCGATAGTGCTACGCACCGCCCGCGATCGATCGGCTGTTGGGTTCCACGCCGTTGCTAACTTCTTGTTTACGTATTCTTGAAGATGTCGCATAGAAATTCTTGTGACTCGAGAAATACCGGATAATGAAATTTCCTCAAAAAGAAGTCGAGAGAACTCCGTTCCGCTTCGCGAACGACCAATTCCCAGGTTTCTTCAGAACTATGTTGGTATTGAGATCCCTCAACATACTGACGACCACAATCTTTACATTTAAATCTTTGCTTTCTATAATAAGTGTGGCCATTTTTGACGTAATGTTCACTGCCGCATTGAGGACAAATCATAAGCATAAACCACAGAATTATTTTTTTATCATTACTGTATAATACGAAATCCCGTTGTAAAAACCCTGTTTTGTAACCCTCATCGTCAAGTCCATGTACGCAAAGACTTGAATCGATTTTAGGCGATCGCTTTAAAAGGGGGTATGGGGTGCGGATTTCGTGTAATACCACCCTCTCCCCATTACTTTTTCTGTCAACCCTAACGATCGACTATCAAAAAGAAATCGAGGGTGGAGACCTCTCCCCCCCCCCGACTCAACTCAAGTTTTGCAAAAACGTTGGCTTAATAAGTTTCCACGTGCCAACGGTGGGCTTTTTTCAACTGCTTCTGATAATCCGCCCAATCGACATCTTGTTTCGAGGCAGCGGCGGACATTCCCTCGTCGATGCCGCCTTCCATTCCTTTCAAACCGCAAATATAAGTGTGGGTGTTTGGCTGTTGCACGTACTGCCACACTTCATCTGCATTTTCTTGAATGCGGTGCTGCAAGTACATCTTGCCACCTTCAGCGTTTTTCTGTTCGCGACTGATGGCGTAGGTAATCCGCAACTGTTCGGGGAACTCAGCTTGCAGCGCTTCGAGTTCTTCTTTGTAGAGAATGTTCGCCGTGTAAGGAATGCCGAAGAACAGCCACGCAAAGCCTTTGAACTTGTAGTCTTCATGTTGTTCTTTGAACATCCGCCACAGGAAGGCGCGGAAGGGGGCGATTCCGGTTCCCGTCGCCATCATGATGACGTTGGCGTGTTCGTCGTCGGGAAGTAACATCTCTTTCCCAACCGGGCCGGTGATGGCCACGTCATCGCCGGGGTTGAGTTCGCAGAGATGGCGAGAGCAGACGCCGTACACCGTTTCGCCGGTTTCGGGGTGTTTGTATTCCAGTTCGCGCACGCACAGAGACACCGTTTTGTCGTCGCCGTCGTCGCCATGACGAGTCGAGGCGATGGAATACAGGCGCAACTTGTGAGGTTTGCCTTTCTCGTCTTCTCCAGGGGGAACGATGCCGATACTCTGTCCTTCGAGATAGCGCAAGTCCCCTTCCGAAATATCGAATTTCAGGTGACGCACGCGACCCGAACCTCCTTCCCGCACCAGTTCGTCGTTACTGACGCACTTGCCGATAAAGGGCTTTTTCGGACGGTAGATATTAACAGGAACGTCTTTTTTCTTAGATTTGGCAGACTTCGCGGGTTTGGCAGACTGGGCTTTGGTCGCTTCTGGTTTGGCTTGAGTCATGGGTTTGCTCGCTTCTGCTTGCTGCTGTCCGTTAGCAGAGGCGGCTTGGTTATTCCAGTCTTCCCCCGTGAGCGGTCGGATGCTGACGATTTTTCCGCCGAGGCGCGTAATGCGCTTCATTTCTTCGTTCATCCGATTGTAAGGAACGGTCATCGTCATGAGACCGCTCCGACGAATCGGAGAGCTTCCAGCATCTGTGCTTTGACCTAAGCCTTCGACTTCGTAAACGAAGAGGCGATTTCCAGCAACGGTGCTGTTGGCACCAGAGGCGTTTGGATTGTACATGAGTGAATCTTGTTATCAGAACCCTAGTTAACGTTGGCTGCTGCCTACCCAGGTCGAACGGTCAGTTTGAAGGAAGTCTCCAAACTGCTTCGATGGGAGACGATCGTGCGATCGCAGCTACAATCCTCTATTCTAAAGGGGTTCGATGGAATAACCAAACCGTCCTCCGCGAATACCATAACGAACCGGTCGATCGGCAACTGTCGCGCAGATATCATTTTGAAGGGATTTTAAGTTTTTTTAAAATATTTTTAACTGATGAGGGGTTCACAAGTCCCGCGCCGTACCAAAGGTCAGCGTCGGGATGCTTCGACAAGCTCAGCAACAACATGGACTCCCCGCGTCAATTGAGGGGTACTCGAGCAGAAGCCGCTTCGCGTCTACGATGCCCCGAAAAGGGTGCATCTCAATTCTGCGATAAGTATAAATACTTAAAGGAGTAAATCCCCTTCTAGCAGTCCTTGAGTAAAATATTGACAAATTGCCGAATTTGTGTATTTGCGAAAGTGAGATGCACCCCCCGAAAATCGATAAACGACACAACTTTTTGGGTAGAATGAAATATCTGGACTCTCCCTGCCGTAAGCGACAACCAAGCTAACAGGTACAGGTTGCCAGAAAAAGCATGGGTCTTGGGAACCCGGACTCCTGCCCTTGGAGGCAATGTAAGACCAATAGAAGCACGTAGTTCTGGCGGCTATTGCCAACGAATTGGGAAGCCCGCGCTGTACCCAGAAGGTCAGCGCCGGGTAGTTCACGATAGAATTAAGGTCAGTTGGACGCCCGAAGTATCGGCGGCTACTGAAACCCAGACGAATTCAGGCGATCGCCCGTGGAAGAAACCTGGCTGACACCGAGTCACTTCATCATTTTGGGAATGCTTCTCGGCTTCGCTGTCGCCCATAGCGGACTGGCGGCCTTGCGACCCTGGGGCGAAACAAAAATCGGCGCTCGTCCCTATCGCGTCCTCTTTGCCCTCGTGAGCCTTCCTTTAGCGGTGGCTCTTATCGCTTACTTTATCGCTCACCGCTACGACGGAGCGCAATTGTGGATGGTGCAGGGGGTTCCTGTCGTCAAACCTCTCGTCTGGGGGTTGTCTTTCATCTCCTTTATTTTTCTGTATCCGGCCACGTTTAATCTCGGTGAAATTGCGGCGATCGCCAAACCTCAAGTTCACTTGTACGAAACCGGGATTATCCGCATCTGTCGCCACCCTCAAATGGTGGGTCAAGTCATTTGGTGTATCGCCCACACCCTCTGGATCGGTACCAGTTTTACCCTCGTGACGTCTTTAGGACTGATCGCCCATCACCTCTTCGCCGTCTGGCACGGCGATCGCCGCTTAGCCGCCCGCTTCGGCGATGCCTTTGAATCCGTAAAATCTCGGACGTCGATCGTGCCGTTTCTGGCCATCGTCCAGGGACGACAGAGCTTGAACGCGGGCGAATTTTTGCGTCCGGCCTACCTAGGCACGACGATTTTCGTCCTGGGATTTTGGTGGGCGCATCCGTGGTTACTGCGTGTCACGGGTAACATACCCTGGTAGCATGATCCCATAACGATAAAAGAAGTTAATAGATGCCCATCATGTCGTTGTCCATTAGCGAGCAGCGTTTCAAGAAAGAGGTTTTAGAGTCCAACGTTCCCGTTCTGGTCAACTTTTGGGCGCCTTGGTGCGGGGTTTGCCACCTAATCCATCCGATGTTGGTTCAGTTTCACGCAGAATTCGGCGATCGCGTCAAATTGGTCGATATTAACGCAGACGAGAGTTTAAAACTCGCCAGCACCTATCGACTGACGACGCTACCGACATTACTGTTATTTGACGGACATCAGGTCGTGCAACGCATCGAAGGCTTCCACGGACGCGATACCTTACGGAATACCCTATCCGACATCGCTCACCGCTACCGTCGGGACTGCCCGATCGCCGTTCCCTAACTGCGATCCCACACACTCGCCCTCGATCGTCTTCGCTCTCGGAGAAGTTTCCCCGAGAGGTTTTTTTCGTTGGGGCGATCGCCACCGTCGGTTCGTCAGTCCGAGATCGGCGTTGCGTTTGACCCCCCTCAAATACGAAAACAAAATTGTAACCCATGCGATCGATAAATTTTAAGCGTAGGTATATGTAACAATAAAAACGTCCTTTCCTATTAATTGTGAAGAAATATAAACTAAAGTAGGCATTCACGTATGGAACCAATATACCAATACGCCTGGTTAATCCCAGTGCTACCTCTCGTCGGCGCGACCCTCGTTGGCTTGGGGCTAATTTCCTATAACCAGGTGACGAACCGCCTGCGACAAGCGAACGCAGTTCTCGTCTTGACCTTGTTAGGAGCGGCGACGACCCTGTCGTTTGCCTTGCTGTGGAGTCAAATTCAAGGTCACGCCCCCGTCACCCAAACCATCGACTGGGCGGCGGCCGGAGACTTCCACCTCAGCATGGGATATATCATCGATCCCCTCACCTCCGTCATGTTGGCGATCGTGACCACCGTTGCCTTCCTGGTGATGCTCTACACCGACGGTTACATGGCGCACGATCCCGGTTACGTGAGGTTCTACGCCTACCTGAGCCTGTTTAGCTCTTCCATGCTGGGTTTGGTCATCAGTCCCAACCTCGTCCAGATTTACATCTTCTGGGAACTGGTGGGGATGTGTTCCTACCTGCTCATCGGCTTCTGGTACGATCGCCCCGCCGCCGCCGACGCCTGCCAAAAAGCCTTCATCGCCAACCGCGTTGGAGACTTCGGCTTACTCCTGGGCATCCTGGGCTTGTACTGGGCCACCGGAAGCTTCGACTTCATCACCATCGGCGAACGCCTGCAAGACCTCATCGCCAGCGGCGCCATCAGCAGCACCCTAGCCGTCCTCTTCGGCATCCTCGTCTTCCTCGGTCCCGTAGCCAAATCCGCCCAGTTCCCGCTGCACGTCTGGCTGCCCGACGCGATGGAAGGTCCGACGCCCATTTCTGCCCTCATCCACGCTGCGACGATGGTGGCGGCCGGCGTATTCCTGATCGCGCGGATGTTCCCCGTCTTCGAGGAAATCCCCGCCGTTCTCGACGTCATCGCCTGGACGGGCGCTTTTACTGCCTTCCTCGGTGCCAGCATCGCCATCACCCAAAACGACATCAAAAAAGGTCTCGCCTATTCCACGATTTCCCAACTGGGATATATGGTCATGGCCATGGGGGTCGGCGCGTACAGTGCCGGACTGTTCCACCTGATGACCCACGCTTACTTCAAAGCGATGCTCTTCCTTTGCTCGGGGTCGGTCATTCACGGCATGGAAGGTGTTGTCGGTCACGATCCCGACCTCGCCCAAGACATGAGACTCATGGGCGGACTGCGGAAATATATGCCCGTAACCGCCATCACCTTCTTAATCGGAACCCTGGCCATTTGTGGGATTCCTCCCTTTGCCGGATTCTGGTCGAAAGACGAAATTCTCAGCTCTGCCTTTGCGGCCAACCCCGCACTGTGGGCCGTAGGCTGGCTGACGGCCGGTATCACCGCCTTCTATATGTTTCGGATGTACTTCTCCACCTTTGAAGGGGACTTCCGGGGCAACGACATGGAAATTCGCAAACAACTCTCGGGGGCTGCCGCGTTCGGTCCGGGTGCGATGGACGTGCGCGAACTCGACGCCGAAGCCGAACCCCACGACAGCCACGGTCACGGTCACAGCGACAGTCCCCACGAATCGCCGTGGACGATGACACTTCCCTTGGCAGTTTTAGCGGTTCCCTCTGCCCTCATCGGATTGTTGGGGATGCCCTTTGCCAACTACTTCGAGGCGTTCGTCCACGCTCCGGGTGAAGCCGTTCCCACCCTGGCGGAAATGGCCGAAGAATTCGAGTTGGGCGAATTTGCGATTATGGCGGGTAACTCTGTCGGCATTGCGTTAATCGGCATTACCCTGGCATCGCTGATGTACCTACGGGGTAAAATCGACCCGGCGGCGATCGCCGAAAAAATTAAACCCCTGTACCTGTTCTCTTTGAAGAAATGGTACTTCGACGAACTGTACGACAAGGTTTTCGTCCGAGGAAGCCGTCGTTTGGCGCGGCAAGTTATGGAAGTGGACTACCGCATCGTCGACGGTGCTGTTAACCTAACGGGGTTGGTTACGCTGCTGAGCGGCGAAGGGCTGAAGTACTTCGAGACCGGTCGCGCTCAGTTCTACGCCCTGACGATCTTCGGAGCCGTCTTGGGCATCGTCGTCTTTTTCGGCGTGACTTAATCGGTAACGGGTAATCGGTTTGCAAGAATTCCGTTCCAGTCACTCGGAACGGGTACGGGATAACGGATACGATGGCAACCTTCACACCACCGCTTACCCATTACCTTTGACCCATTACCCAACAATGACTTGCCGAGCGTAGATAACGTATGGATTTTCCTTGGCTGACAACAATTATTTTGTTTCCCATCGTCGCCGCTTTGTTCGTGCCGTTCGTGCCGGATAAAGACGGAAAGACGGTGCGTTGGTACGCCCTCGTGGTAGGGCTGATCGACTTTTGCGCGATCGTCTATGCGTTTTACACGCAATACGATCTCGACACTCCCGGCTTGCAACTCGTCGAACGGTATTCTTGGATTCCCCAACTGAACCTGAACTGGTCGGTCGGTGCCGATGGGTTGGCGATGCCCTTGATTATTTTGACGGGATTCATCACCACCCTGGCGATTTTGGCTGCCTGGCCGGTGTCGTTCAAGCCGAAATTATTCTTTTTCCTCATGCTGGCCATGTACGGCGGACAGATTGCGGTCTTCGCCGTTCAGGACATTTTGCTGTTCTTCCTGGCGTGGGAACTGGAACTGATTCCGGTTTATCTGATTTTGGCGATTTGGGGCGGTAAAAAACGCCAGTACGCCGCGACGAAGTTCATTCTCTACACCGCAGGGGGGTCGCTTTTTATTTTGGTGGCGGCTCTGACGATGGCCTTTTACGGCGATACCGTCACGTTCGATATGCAAGAGATCGCCCTGAAAGATTATGGGATGACCTTGCAACTGTGGCTGTATGCGGCGTTCCTCATTGCCTACGGGGTGAAGCTGCCGATTTTCCCCCTTCATACTTGGTTGCCCGACGCCCACGGTGAAGCGACTGCTCCCGCGCACATGTTGCTGGCGGGAATTCTGCTGAAGATGGGGGGATACGCCCTAATTCGGATGAACGCCGGAATGTTGCCGGACGCCCACGCGGTGTTTGCGCCAGCGTTGGTGATTTTGGGCGTGGTGAACATTATTTATGCAGCACTGACGTCGTTCGCTCAACGCAACCTGAAGCGGAAAATTGCCTATTCGTCGATTTCACACATGGGCTTCGTCTTGATCGGGATCGCTTCGTATACGGATCTCGGCATGAGCGGGGCGGTGTTGCAGATGGTGTCCCACGGCTTGATTGGGGCGAGTTTGTTCTTCTTAGTCGGTTGTACTTACGATCGCACCCACACGCTGATGCTCGACGAAATGGGCGGTGTGGGACAGAAGATGAAGAAAGTCTTCGCCATGTGGACGGCTTGCTCTCTCGCGTCGTTGGCGTTGCCCGGTATGAGCGGCTTTATCGCTGAGTTGATGGTGTTCGTCGGCTTCGCAACTAGCGATGCGTACAGCTTGACCTTCCGCATCGTCGTCGTCTTCTTGGCGGCGGTTGGGGTGATCCTGACACCGATTTATTTGCTGTCGATGCTGCGAGAAATTCTTTACGGACCGGAAAACAAGGAACTCGTCGAACACGAGGTTCTCGTGGATGCCGAACCCCGCGAAGTATTCGTCATCGGTTCGCTGCTGGTGCCGATTATCGGAATCGGGCTGTATCCGAAGATTTTGACGCAGATGTACGACGCGACGACGGTGGAGTTGACGGCGAAACTGCGGGATGCGGTGCCGACGTTAGCGCAGAACAGTAAGGTCGCGCAAGCGTTGCCGTTCTCGCTGAAGAAAGCCCCGAGTCTCGATCGCTAGACTTGACAAAAAAACAGTCTTGTGTTAAAAACCCTGGTTCTTGGCAGCCGGGGTTTTTGCGATCGTGTCACAATCGAAAGGCAGCCGTCGGAGAGAACCGTGCCGAAGCGTCCCACAATCGAACTCTCGAACGCCGTTCACGAAATCCTGAACGGACGGGGATATGTGTTTTTTCCGGGCGTCCTCAGCGATCGCCCTCGCGTGTCGGTTTTGGGCAACTACACCCCGAGATTCGTGCAACCTCTCGAAAACCTACGCTGTCAACAACCCGCCGTCAAGCCTGTTGGCTATGACGGGGGCTTGAAAAAGCCCACAAGTTGACCAGCCTAAGTCTTCCGAAGACTACGTTACGTCCCAGAGTTTAAGTTCCTACCGACGAGTACGTTGCCAGCTTGTCGCTCTAGAACTGAAAAGTTAAACAGCTTAAAACGGGTTAAGGCAGTGCTTTTCAGATAGTACCGAGACGTAATCTTGGCGAGGCAAACGTTACCCCTTTTGGGAGTTGTGTATTATGCACGTTTTCGTTCTCGACAAAGACAAAAAACCCCTAGCACCATGCCATCCAGCCAAGGCGCGGCGGCTCCTGAAATCCGGTCGTGCTTCGGTGTTTCGTCGCTATCCATTTACCATTATCTTGCACGAGATTGAAGCCAAAGATTGTGTCGTTCGGGAAACTCAACTCAAA
>NZ_JAQNCQ010000233.1:0-11597 GCF_028368005.1 Geitlerinema sp. CS-897
CGCGGCTCTTTCTATATCTGTTTTTAAGTTCTTCTACTGGCAAATGGGGAACTATCGTTGCTGTTCTCGGCATCACTTTTTAAGTCTGAAGTTTTAACTATTATAGCGTGGCTTTGACAACTGGATTCCGTATCACAAGGGATAGAGCCTCTAGCCCTCGTTGAAAATGGAGAGATTTGTGAGGCTTCAACGCCATGAGATCGATCGTTTGTGTCTGTGTCTCGGTGGTGCGTTCCCCAGAAACCGGGTTAAAAAAACCCGGCTTCTCAAGCTCAATTCCTAACACTGCGCGACGCCTTCTTGACGCGCCGCCCGCTGCACCGCCGCCGAAACCGCCGTTGCTACGCGCTTGTCAAACACCGAAGGCACGATATGCTCGCGATCGAGCTGGGTTGGCGACACCAGAGACGCGATCGCACTGGCCGCTTCCAAATACATACTCGTCGTCAAATTCGAGGCGCGACAGTCCAACGCCCCGCGAAACACCCCCGGAAACGCCAAAACATTGTTAATTTGGTTGGCGTAGTCGCTGCGTCCGGTTGCAATCACCGCCGCTTCGTTTTGAATGCTTTCCGGTTGAATCTCGGGAATCGGATTCGCCATGGCCATGACGATCGCATCGGAGGCCATCGTTTTCACCATATCCACCGTTAACACCCCCGGAACGCTGACGCCGACGAACACGTCCGCCCCCTTCACCGCATCAGCCAGGGTTCCACTCACCGAACTGGCAAACTCCTGTTTTTGCGGCGTCAAATCGTCCCGCTTGGTTGAAATAATCCCCCTCGAGTCGCAGAGAACAATATCCCCAACTCCAGCTTTTCTCAACAACCGCGCGATCGCCAAACCAGCCGCACCCGCCCCGTTCATGGCGATGCGAATCTCCGACATGGACTTATTCACCAGTTTCAGCGCGTTGATCGACGCCGCTAACGTCACGATCGCCGTACCGTGTTGGTCGTCGTGAAACACCGGAATATCGAGTTCTTCCCGCAGTCGTCGTTCCACCTCAAAACAGCGAGGTGCAGAAATATCCTCTAAATTCACCCCACCGAACACCGGCGCGATATGTTTGACGGTGGCGACAATTTCATCGACATCCTGGGTATCGAGACAAATCGGAAAGGCGTCAATTCCTGCAAACTCCTTAAACAGCATGGCTTTCCCTTCCATCACCGGAAGCGCACCGCCAGGTCCCAAATTGCCCAACCCCAACACCGCACTACCATCGCTGACGATCGCCACCGTGTTGCCCTTCATGGTCAGACTGTACACCAACTGCGGGTCGTCCGCGATCGCCCGACTGACGCGCCCCACACCGGGAGTGTACGCCATGGCCAACTCCGATTGGCTTTTTAGGGGCAAGCGACTTTGAATGTGGATTTTGCCGCCTCGGTGCAAATTGAAGGTGCGATCGAACACCTCGAGGACTTCCACCTCGTCGATCTGATTCACCACTTGGGTAATCTTTTCAGCGTGTTCCGTACTCGACGCATCCACTGTAATATCGCGCACGGAGGTTTTGCGGTTTTGTTCGACGAGATCGATTTGACCCAAATTGCCGCCCACGGAAGCGATCGACTGGACGACGCTCGCTAGCATTCCAGCTCGATTGGGCAGGCGAAAGCGTAAGGTCAAACTGTAGCTCGGATTGGGGGTCAGTTCTACCATTCGTAAAAAATGCGCTGGCGAAAATCGTTAACTCACCATTATTGACCGAGAACCGCCGATTATTCCACCACCCAATCTTGAATTTTCCAGGTACCGTCGCTACGGATCAGTTCGTACACCACAGTGAGATTGTCGTCCCGTTCGGTAGTCGGTTGTCCCCCTTCATAAAGGGTTGCTTGCTCCCTCACCTGAGCCGTCGCCACAGCCCGATTCGGGTCGTTAGCATCGGGGGTCACGCTGCTGATGTCGAGGTCGTGCTGGTACTCCCAATACCAGCCGTTCGTTTGCGCCCGTTCTGCTAGCTCTTGCCACTCTGCCAGCGCCGGCCCTGTCAGGATTTCTTGAATTTTGTCGATTTGACGATCGCTGCCCATCGCATCCGCTTTCACGTTCAACCAGTTTTGAATCGTGGTGCGGGCTGTTTCGGTATCGATGGGGGCGTTGGGATCGATAGCGGGGAGCGTGGCGTCGGGAAGTTCTACAGGAGGCGTTGCGATGCCGATGTCTAATCCGTCGTTGTCGAGTTCGGGACCCGAGAGTCCCAGCATCGCCGCCAAACCACCCAAAATGCTCGTCAGGATAAAGCCCAGCAGCGCCAGTCCCAGCACTCCAACCCCGATGGCAATCATCAGGCGATCGATCTTGAGACCTTTGCGACGCGGGCGGCGTCCCCGTCGTCCCGTTCGCCGCGCCGGGGGCGGACTGTCTTCGTCTAAGCCGAAGGGATTGCTCGGAGGGAGGTTGATTCCGCCCCGTCCGGGTTCGCGACTGGCAGACGCTGACGTTCCCGTCAGTTGCCAAGACGGAGCGCTCGATCGCAGGGTTTGAGAAGAACTGAAACTCGAAGGGGCTGCCGTCGCCGTCTGACCGACCGGGCGAGCGGTCGGAACGGCGGCCACGGCGGTCGAGTCAGGCGGGGGCAGTGCGGTTTGAGTTGCCGAAACCACCCATTGGCTGGATTCTTCAGTTTCTGGCGGCAGGTTTTCGAGGTGGGTTTGAACTTGGGGATCGGCGAAATAGTCTTTGAGGGAGGCGGTTTTGTTGACCAGATCGCGAAAGTGCGGAAAGACATCTTCTTGTAACCACCGTTCGCCGTACAAACAGAGTCCCGGCAGCAAATCCGGCGATCCTTGGGAATTTTCGCGAATGAAGGCGATGGGGCTTTCTTCTTGGGAGAGTTCTAAAGCTCGCGTCGCCTGGTCGGTTTGTCCGAGGAGGAGGGCGCAAATGGCTTGTTCGAGGCGAACGTCTTGGCGGCGACCGAGTTGGATGAGGAGGAGTTTGGCGCGGTAAATCAGTCCCGGTTGGCGTTCGGCGAAACCTCTACCGACGAGGGCGTACACGGCGAGGTATGTTGCGACGGCGGACGGACGGCGGGCTTCCATTTCAAACAGCAGTTGCTGTTCGGCGGCGGTCGTATACTGGCGCAGTTGTTGGACGAAGCGCAGGAAGTCATCGACATCGAGGCCGGAGCGATCGTCGCCAGAACCGTCGATACCGCCGCGTTCTTGAATCATGTCCCGCAGCAGTTGCAGTCCCCGCTGGCGGGGAACGTCGCGATCGAGCGGTAACGAGAGCAGTTCGAGAACGCGGTAGGGGCGGAGTTTGTAGAGATCGGCTTGCATTTCGCCTCGTACTTGAGGGAACAGTCCTTCACGCAAGAGGAGCGCTTGTCCGGCTTCGAGGGAGGAGGCCGCTCGTTCGTATTGACTTTGTTGCCACTGTTCGCGCCCCATTTCTAAATACGCGATCGCCACGGTGAGAACGAAGTCCGCGTGAATTACCGCCTCGCTTCCCGAGAGTTCGTCCGTGGGTCGGTGGACGAGGTGGGGACGCCCCAGTTTCAACACGAGATCGTACTCGCCGAGTTCGAGGAAAATCGGCAACGCGCCGACGAGTTGCTCGTCTTCGATTTCGAGGCGGGGAGTTTGAGAGTCCCGACGCACTGCCCCCGTTCCGTTTTCGCTGGTTTCGGCGTCGGTTTCGCCGAGGTCGTAGGTTTTAGAGAGAAAGGTGGCGTCGTATCTCGCCCGTCCGTCGGGGTCGCAGAGAACGGTGTAGGCTTCGTCGATCAGTTGTTTGCGAGCGCGAACGGCTATCTCAGAATACTCCCGACGCGGCAGTTGTCGAGAGCGATCGTGATAGGCTTGTTGGATCTGTTCGGCCGTCGCTTGAATCGGCAAGCCGAGAATTCGATAGTAATCGAGTGGAATTAGCACGGCGCTCCACTTCCCCAAAGGTGAAACCGAGTCTAACCTATGGTATCTGACAACTGGTGGAATTGCGTAACGTTCGCACGGCAGATGGGAAAGAGTTGAGGGCGATCGCTCGAACGTAGCGAAGGTTGGGCGATCGCAACGGGAAATTCTAAGCGGGACACGGCAAGATCGGCGATCGATCGGTTAAGGCAACGGCGTATTTCTGACGGTGACTTGCACTGAGACCTCAATGCGATCGGCGAAACAATTTCTCGGCGATCGATGCTTCCCCAGTTTCGACCTACTGTCTGAGTCTCTCCAGCGATCGTCTGCTCTGGCTGATACTGACCCGAGTTGGCAATCTGTATTGTCGTTGTCGGGGCGATCGCACGATGCGAATTCCAACAAAACGAGCGAAAAATTGAACACACACCGATCGCAACACCCCCTTCAAAAGAAAATCCCCTTCTTCCGTTTCCAGAAGAAGGTGGAGGGTTGAGACAAACTTAAAAAACAGAGAAAATTCAAACGCGAAACTTAGGTTTCCGGCGTCAAATGAAGCGATTTCACCAAGCGTTTCTGAGCCGCATTAGCCATAACGTAAAACACGGGAACCACGTACAAACTCAACAGGGTCGAAACTAACATTCCACCGACGACGGACATTCCGATGGACACCCGACTCGCCGCCCCAGCACCAGAGGCAAACGCCAGTGGCAACAATCCGAAAATCGTCGAGAACGCCGTCATCAAAATCGGTCGAAATCGAATTTTTCCTGCTTCTAAAACTGCGCGAGAAATCGACATTCCCGCTTCTCGTTTCTGGTTGGCAAATTCGACGATGAGAATTGAGTTTTTTGTCGCCAAACCGATGAGCATGATCGCCCCAATTTGACTGTAAATATTGAGGTCGAGCCGGGCCAACCACAACGCCCCGAACGCTCCCAACAGCGACAGGGGAACTGCCAACAACACGACGACGGGATCGAGATAACTCTCGAACTGCGCCGCCAACACCAAGAAAATAAACGCCAGCGCCAAAGCGAAAATAAACGATGTGGCTTCTCCTGCTTCGGCGAACTCCAACGATTGACCCGTCAACCCAGTCGTGATGCTGTCGGGAACCACTTCGTCCGCTAACGTCTCCAACGCCGTTAACGCCTGACCCAGACTGTAACCCGGAGCGGGACTCGCCTCGATGGTAGCCGATCGAAACCGTTGGTAGTGTTCGATTTGCGGTGGCGTCGTGGTGGTATCGAGGGTCACGACATTCCCCAGCGGAACCACAGCCCCGTCTTGGGTGCGAATATAGAGTTCGTTGATATCCTCGGGACTCATGCGGAAGCTGTCTTCGGCTTGCACCACCACCTCGTAACGGCGATTTCCTCGGTTGAAGTTGGTGATTTCCTGACTGCCGAGGAGAATTTGCAGGGTGCTGGAAATATCCCGCGCTGTAATTCCCAATTCCGCTGCTTTTTTGCGATCGATTTCGATCGTCAACTCCGGTTGCGTTAGCTTCAACGTCGTATCGGCGTTGACCAACTCGGGGAGTTGGTTCGCTCGCTGCGCCAAGTCTCCCGACACCTGCGCCAGTTCTTCTAAATCGTTTCCCTGTAACACGAACTGCACCGGTTGACCGAATCCCGCACCGGGAAGGGACGGCGGGTTGATGGGAAACACTAAAGCGCCTGTAATGCCAGCGAACTTCCCGAAAAACTGACCGATGAGTGCCTGTTGCGACTGTTGGGGTTCGGTTCGTTCGTCCCAAGGCTGTAAGCGAACGAAGGTAATCCCCTGGTTGACCTGTCCCGGCGCACCGCCACCAAACGCCCCGACGCTGAAGTAATACTTCACTTCTGGGGTGTTTTCGTAGACGGCTTCGACTTGGCGCATCACTTCGTCCGTATAGTCGATCGTCACCCCTTGTGGCGCGCGCACGAAGGTAAAAATCCGTCCTCGGTCTTCCGTGGGCAGAAATTCTTTGGGAAGCTGGGAAAACAGCAGTGCTACTAATGCCAGGGAGATGAAAAAGCCGATAACGACTAACCCTTTCAGGGATAAGACCCCGCGCAGCGTACGGGCGTAAAAGTCGGCCAGACCGTTGAGGGCGTCTTCAACTTTATCGAACACCCAGCCGTGAAGCTGACTGTCGTGTTTGAGAATGCGTGCGGATAGGGAGGGGGCTAGGGTCAAGGCGACGAACGAGGAGATAATCACCGACCCGGCTAGGGTCAAGGCGAACTCGGTAAACAGCCGTCCGGTGGTTCCGGTGGAAAAGCCCACGGGGAGAAACACCGCCACCAATACCACGGTCGTTGCGATGACGGCGAAGACCACTTCTTTTAAGCCGTGCGTCGCCGCATGATAGGGTTTCATGTCTTCTTCTTCGATGTAGCGGACGATGTTTTCTAGAACCACGATGGTATCGTCCACCACCAACCCCGTCGCCAAAGTCAACGCAAACAGCGTCAGGGTATTGACGGAATAGTCGAGGAAGAACATGACGCCGAACGCGCCGATCAGCGAGACGGGAATCGTCACCGCCGGAACGATGGTCGCTCGCCAGTCCCGCAGGAAGAAGAAAATGACGAGAATGACCAGAAAAACGGCGAGATACAGTGAAGTCCAGACTTCTTCGATCGCCAGTTCTACGAATTCTGAGTTATCGACGGCGACTTCGTAATCGATACCGGGGGGAAATTGCGGCTGGAGTTGTTTCATTTTCTCTCGCACCCCGGCCGCGACTTCTAGGGTGTTCGCGGCTGAAAGCTTGACGACGCCCAATCCCACCGCCGGCCGACCGTTGAAGCGCACGAACGATCGCTCGTCTTCTGCGCCGATTTCTGCACGTCCGATGTCTTTGAGCCGGACTTGGGTTCCGTCGGGATTCGTGGCAACGACCAGTTCTTCGTATTCTTGGGGATTTTGCAACCGCCCTAATGTCCGCACGGAAAATTCCGATCTTTGGCCTTCGATGCGTCCGCTGGGAATTTCGACGTTTTCTCGACGAAGGGCGTCTTCGAGGTCTAAGACGGTTAAGTTTCGCGCGGCCAAGCGTTGCGGGTCGATCCACAGTCGCATGGCGTACCGCCGTTCGCCCCCGATAATGACGCTACTGACGCCATCGACGCTTTCGAGGGCGTCTACGACGAAGCGATCGGCGTAATCGCTCAACTCGAGGGTCGTGACGCCGTCTTCTTTACCGTACAAGGCAAACCAAACGATCGGAGAGGAGTCTCCCGATTCTTTCCGAATCACGGGCGATTCGACGTCGTCGGGCAACTCTCCCACGGCTTGCGAGACGCGACTGCGGACTTCTTGAGCGCCCACGTCGATATCTTCTCCGAGGTCGAACTGAACGGTAATGGAACTGACCCCTTCGCGACTTTCTGAGGTGAGGGTTTTAATGCCTTCGACCCCGTTAATTTCGGCTTCGAGAATTTCCGTGACTTCGGTTTCGACCACCCGAGGGTTCGCGCCGGGATAAACGGCGGTGATGCTCACTACGGGTGGATCGATGCTGGGGTATTCCTGAACGGGAAGACGACCGTATCCCACTAATCCGATCAGGACGATCAGCAACGAACACACCGACGCAAAAACGGGTCTCTTAATAAAAAAATTAGAAAACATCGGCGGTGCAGCCTTTACAAATTATGTTTTATGTGTTATAGAGCAGATTTTTTGGGCGGTGTGAGTCCTTTCGGGAAGAGTGAAGATAGCGAACGGGTAACCGTTTCTCCCCCTCTCCCTTGCTCCTCATCTCGCCATCTCTCCCTCTCCGCCGACCGGCATAATCGGCAATCCGTCGGCGAGTTTTTGCAGTCCCGATACGACAATGCGATCGCCGGGATTCAATCCTTCGACAATTTCGGTGCGATCGCCTTGAGAAATCCCGAGTTCCACGGCTTGACGCTTGGCTGTCACGTTTTCCCCGCTCCCCTCGGCCACGAAGACAAACCGTCGTTCGCCTTGGAAAATAATCGCCGTCGTCGGCACCACTACCGTTCCCGGCCGTTCGCGCCAGATGACTCGCGCCCGCACGAACTGGCGATCGCGCAGCGTACCGTCTCTGTTTTCAAAGGTGACTTTCACCAGAACGGTTTGGGATTCGTCGTTGACTTGCGGCGAAATAAAACTGACGCGTCCGAGGGCTAACGGAGTCAGACTTCCCGCTGCGTCGAACACTTCTACGGGAAGCCCCAAGCGCAACTCGTCAGTTCGTTCGAGGGGAATCGACAGCCGTAACTCTAGGGTTTGGTTCTGCGTCAGGGAGGCGAAGACGTCGCCGCGACTGAGGTAATCTCCCACTTTCACGGGAATGTCGCCGATGGTTCCGTTGAAGGGGGCGATAATGGCGGTATCTTGCAACCGTACTCGGGCGGCTTCTAAATCCGCTTGCGCCATTTCAACATCCGCTCGCGCTCGATCGATCTCTTCAATACGCGCCCCGTTTTCCAGTTCCCGCAATTCCTGACGTCGCTGTTCGACTAACGCCGACAGGCGATCGATATCGATATCTTGTCCGGCTTGCAACTCTTGTAACGCTTCCTCGGCTTCTCGCAACGCCGCCACAGCCGTACGGTAGCGCTCTTCTCGTTCGTCGAGTTCGTCGGTCGAGACGGCGCCTCGGGCTTCGAGGAGGCGGTAGCGTTCGATGCGCTCTTCTGCCAAGTTGACAGTGGCTCGAGCGGACTCGAGACGGGCTCGAGCTTGGGAAATTTCCGCCGGACTCACACCAGAACGGGCGTTTCGCAGGTCGGCTTCGGCTTGTCGCAGGCGAGCGCGAGCCTGGGCGATTTGTTCTTCTCGGGTACCCGCCTGCAATTCAGCTAGTTCCGCTTGGGCGCGGCGCACGTCGGCTTGGTTTTGGGCGATGTCGGCTTCGACCGAACGGGGATCGAGCTGAGCGAGGACTTCACCCTGTCCCACCTCGTCCCCAGGACGCACGTACACTTCAACCAGTTCGCCGTTCGTTTCAGCCCGCAGCGTGGCAGTTTGCTGGGCTTCTAGAGTCCCCACGAATTCGGAGGAATCTTCGACGCTGGAGGTTTCGACGGTATCGATTTGTACGGGGGTCGGCGGCGGACCGGACGCTTGTTCGGTACTGGCACCTCGGCGCGACTGCCACCACTGCCAGCCGAGAAATCCACCGCCTCCAGCCAGAAGGACGATCGCGACGATCGCGATTCCCCACCGAGGCGGTTTGGGGGACGGAGGACGATCGAACGGACTCGAGGAAGACTCTTCGGCCACGGAAGAGTCCGGCGATCGATCTTCTGTTGAAATCGTAGATTCGGGAAGTTGGGTAGACATCTCTATCGCACCTCAAGATCGTTGACGGACAGATTTAGGACAGGGACGGATTCGGGTAATACATGATATCGCAAATATAATACAAATTGTATTACGACGTGCCAAACACGGTCGAACTCGGGATCTTACAAAAATTCGCACGCTAGTCTTTCAAGCTGTACGATCGCCGTCGGATCGGCTCTCAACGTTGGACGCGAACCGATCTCGAATTTGAAACAAAAACTCTCAAACGTCAGGTTCGAGCGGAAGATTGTAATTCTTCGACCTCTCGAACAGATTCCTGGGCGAGCTGTTGTTTCAACCATGCGACTTCTCGCTCGAGCATCTCGAGATGTCGCTCTACGGCAGCTTGATGGTAGCGATCGTCGGGGAAATCCTGGGAATCGACGTATTCGCGGCGTGTCTGACAGGCTCTCAGGCGATGTTGAATGAGTTTGACCCGGTTTTCCAGTTCGAGATCCTCGAAAAAGACGAACTTCACCATAAAGCGCGCTCGACTTTTGACCCAGCTATCTTGAGGCTGTTCGAGCATTTTTTCCCGCCAGCGATCGCGCCCTTTTGGGGTGATGGCGTAGATTTTGCGTGTCGTTCCGGCATCGCCCGCTTCTTCAGTTAACGTATGGATGTATCCTCGCTCTTCGAGACGGTGCAACAAGGGGTAAATTGCGCCGTAGTTTACACTGATACAACTGCTCATGAACAGCTCTAGCTTTTGCTTTAGGCGATAGCCGTGCAGGGGTTCCCGTTGCAGTAAACCGAGAGCTGACAACTCAAGCATATATATCAGATTGATATGACTGGGCTGTCAACAGTATAGCGAATTTTGCCAAAAAGGGAAGTGTTTGCGATCGCCCAAACGTCGGTACAGCCCATCTCAGAGCATTGCTACTCGACTATCAAACGATAAAAGCTCGGACTCGATGGCGTTCGATGCGCCCCTGACTCGCCGTGCCGTTTGCGATCGTCGCTCAACGGCTCTCCGTCTTTAAAGAGGATTTTAGAGTGCGTCTTCCCCACGGTTTCAATACGGAAATGCCGATAATTACCAGGAGAAGAACCACTTGAAACGCACTACCCCACAATACCGCTCGGGTATCGAATTGATAGATCGGATCGATGGCGGCTTGCAATCCTTCGAGAGCGGAGAGCCGTTCGGCGGTATGACTCCAGGGAAATAGTAAGCCCGTTCCAAACCCAATTAACGCCGTGGTCAAACCCCATTTCGCCATCACCCAGTAAAACTTGGTAAAGCCGTAATTCGTGACCCAGCAAAGAGCGGTTGCAGTGACGACCGCTCCAATAGCAGAGGGAATGACAATCCAATCGTCGAGTAAATTCGCCGCAGCATGGAAAGCGGTTGTCTCTGCGACATCTGTAGCCTGTTGGTTCTTTAACGACAACAGAAAGATGCTGACCACGGAGCCAGTCCACAGGGCGGCAAAGCTAACGTGGGCTGACAACAACCAGTTTTTCTGACGAACGTTCAATTTAGGCATTGCGACCTCCTTCTCGGGTGTTTGACGGTTGCAGCAAGTTGAAGCCACCGGTCAACGCGACTCGAGGTATAAATTTAATAGGTTAATAATCAATATATTAAGTATTTTTCAAACCGTCAAGCTCACTCGAGTTTCGAGGTTTAAAACAAGTTGGCTACGATGCGATCGAGAACGCGCGAAACGACCTCCCGATCGGCGTTCGGGACATTTTGCGTTGCTTTAGCGATCGTCTCGGCAGCGATCGGCGGCAGAACGGTCGCGAGTCGTTTTCCCTCTGCCGTCAGCCAAATTCTGACAATGCGTCGATCCTTAGAATCGCGCTCGCGATGGACGAGATTGCGTTCCTCCATGCGATCGACCACCCCCGTTAGCGTCGCCCCCAACTGCTTGAGCTTGTCGGCAATGCCCGAGGTCGAAAGCCCGTCTTCTTCCCACAGACAGCACAGCACCAGATAGTGAAACGGAGTTAAGCCGTAGGGTTCCAGGCGCTCGAGGAACTCACGATACATCAGTTGAGAGGCTAGCTTGAGCTTATATCCTAGATTGTACGGAGCTAGACAATCTCGCCATTGCTGAATAAACTCAGAATCAGAAGAAGAACCGGGCATGGGCGATCGCAAATGAATACACCTCCACCTGCGTCCCGCGAGGTGGAGGTGTCTTGATTAGAAGGGCTTATCCCTCCCGACAGGCGGTATTCTCGCCGAACCGCCAGAACTTTGGCTGGACTGCTCCCCCAAGTCGTTTCCGCTGTGGGGCTTTTGGTTAATTTCTCTCGCCTAGAGTCCGACGTGTACGAACCGACTCAGAGGACTTATAGGTTGGGTTTCCCTTTCGCTGAGAGGTCGTGCCTCCAGGTGGTTCGGAATCTCGTTCCGCCCTTTGCCGTACCGCTCAGGATAGGGCAATTCTAACA
>NZ_JAQNCQ010000234.1:0-13406 GCF_028368005.1 Geitlerinema sp. CS-897
CAAAACCTGCTGCAAAACCTGAGCGTTGACGGTCTTTAATGCCGGGTATTCAGCCTTAGCTGCCGTCAACCGTTTGGCTTGGACATGGTAACTGGGGAATGGTTCGTCCGCAAGCAGAATATATTCCTGCACGATAGAACACGCATTTACGGGAGACTTGCGAGACTTGAGCCAGTCTTTGCGTTCCCGCAGCGCAAAGTTCCAGACATGGCGGCACACATCAAGAATGTGTTCGATCTCTGAAACTTGTTCGGCAGTCGGTTCGAGTTTGAATTCCCACGTCAGGTCCAGCATACCTACAATATAACAAAAAGTTGTGTAGGTTGTGAATTTTCGCGGCATTGAGCCGCTCAATCCACGCGCCCTACACCACCAGCCAAATCAGAGATTATGGCGCTCAGTACTGAGCTGTTCTTGATAGACGGTTTCTAACCGATTCGATTTCAACACTTCTGTTACCGGGCTTTCCCCTACTTTCGGGTAGGGGATTTTTGGGTCACGAAAAATGTGGATCGGGGGATAAAAATTCTAATCTCATCCTCCATTTTTTTCTGATACGCTGGGTTTTAAGAGGTCTTCACCCCATCCCCCCTTAGCCCCCCTTTTAAAGGGGGGTTGGGGGGATAGAGGGGCTTGTCGGGTTGGGCAAAACCAGTATTTGAGATAGGACTTACGCAGTTCGATCGAAATTACACTAAATGGAGAGGTTGGTGGGCATTGCCCACTCTACAAATGGTGTAGATGCGTAACTCCTGTGAGATTTAGATTCCGTATCACTTTTACGATCGCCAAAGTGAGATGCACCCGATTATTTTCTCTGTTCCTAGATCCGGTGTTCCCTTCCTTCACGGTAATTTTAATACTTTTTTAGCAAGCTTTATCTAAAAAGATTTTCAGTCTCTCATCACTCCAGACTTAGCAATTTCGGCCGGATCGGGAAGTTTTAAGGTGGCGTATTCTTGATACAGAATATCGAAGAAGTTTTTTATTTTATTTTCAAAGGGTTCTCGCCCGAATTTACGACTACGATCGCGTGCGTTTTGACTTAGAGTTTCTAACAACTCCGGCTGGTTTATGAGTTGACGAGTCCGCGCGCAGAGTTGCTCGATCGAATCGATTAAAAACCCTGATTTTCCCGATTCGATAATTTCTCGCTGTCCGCCACCGTTAAACACCACGGGAACGCAATAATTTTGCATGGCTTCTACTGTCGCCATTCCGAAATGCTCGAATCTTTCGGGATCGAATTCGTGCAAACCGCTTAAATGCCAAAATATTTTCGCTTTAGCGTAGAGCGATTTGAGTTCGTCCAGTTCGGCGTTGACGTGCAGTTCTACGATACCTGAAACGGTTTCGAGCTGTTTTTCAACCTGTTGAAGATAGCCGTTTTTGGGGCGACTTCCACCGACTAGGATGAGTTTCCAAGTTTGGTGAATTTCGGGATTTTCTCGACAGATGCGATCGAAGGCTTCAATGAGTTCGAGTTGTTTCTTGGTTCCGCCTTCTTCAAAGCGTCCGACTGCTAAAATAATATTTTCTTTTTCTCGTTTTTCTCCCTCCATTTCTACGGGAGGATAAATTAAAATACTGGGATTGAGACGCCAGCGTTTTTGAAGCCATTTTGTGGTATAGTTACTATTTACAACGATAAACGTATAGCGATCGACTGCAAAATATGCCGTGCGATAACTGTCGGGAAAATGACAAAAAAAGACAGAAATCGGTGAAAGTGGCGTAACTTTGGTAAGTTGGTTGGCGTTGAGGAAAATGTCGTAATGTTGGCTTTCTTTGGCGATCGCATCGAAGGGATTTTTTCGATCTGCCGTCACCCAAGTTGCATCGATGTGACGAGCGCCTCGCTTTTCAAAAAACGGTAACGGGATAATTTTGACGGAACATTGAGATAAATTCAACCCGTACCAGGATTCGAGTTGTGCGATCGCCACCGGACGGTTGCCGATAAACGTAATGTCGAATCGATCTTGTAAAATCGAGGCGAGGGTGGCTAAATATCGCTGTCCGCCGCCGATGAAATGCAAGGCCGGATCGTAAATCGCGATCGAAGGTTTGCGATAGCCGAGAATCACCTCGACTCGCGCTAAAAGCTTGTCGATATCCCGTGCGCCGTAAACTGGCGATAGCCGCTGACACAGTTGGGGAAGAACGGCGTTAACAGTTTTTTCAGGATGGGATTCGATCAGTTTTTTAAACGTCACGAGCAGCGTATCGTAGAGTAAACTGTAGTGTTTTTCGATCCAAAATACCGAAGTCTGAACGCCGTGAAGGAGTTCTTGAGGTTCGTGTTTGGCGAGGTATAAAAAGCGATTGCGGTTGCAGAAATAGGCGGTTAAGCCAGTTCCAGCACTCGACCCTCCCACCTCGTGTTCGACGAGGGCGTAAGGGACGTAATGCAGCGGCCATCCCTCTTCGTAACAGCGTTTCGAGTATTCTACATCCTCGAAATACATGACGAACTCTTCGTCTACGGGGCCCACGTGGTCTAAACATTCGCGACGAAACAACGTCGCCGCCCAGCACAACCCTTCGACTTCCATCGGTTTGTCGAACTGTCCCTCGTCCGGTTCTCCGAATCCGATATCTTCCCAGTAGAAATCGGGAAGTCGTCGATGACCGACGCTGTTGATGCGTCCATCGGGAAAGCGGATTTTCCCCGCCGCTGCACCGACGCGAAAGTGGTCTTCCAGATATTCGACGAGGTGACGCAACCAGTCCGGGTGAATTCGGGCGTCGTTGTTGAGAAACGCCACGTATTCTCCTTGAGAGAGTTCGACGCCTAAGTTGAGGGCGGCTGCGAAATTGTTGCTGCTGTTGACGAGGGTGCGGACTTGGGGAAAGGTACGGTTGATATACTCGATCGACCCGTCTTTCGACCCGTTATCAACGGCGATAATTTCAATGCGATCGCTCGGGTAGTTTGAGGCTTGCACCGCCTCGAAACAGCCTCGGAGATGGCGCAAGCCGTTGTAATTGACGACGACAAACGAACAAAACGGAAGAGCATTCGTCATGGTGTGGTTTGCTGGCGTTCGCGGATCAACCGTTCGATCGCGCGTTTGTGCTGATGTTGGGTGGCTTGAATGCGATCGATCTGCTGTTGCAAGTTGTCGATCGCGGCGTCGTAATCCTTTTCGTCTGGGGATTCGAGACTGTCGAGTCGTTGAGAGAGGCGATCGATCTCTCGACGACATTCAGCAACGCGATCGAGCAATACCTCTGCAACTCGCGCGTTCGCACCGTTGTACGCCACCTGACGCATCAAAATCGGTTTGAGAACCTTACGACCGATTTTCCGCACCTTTCCCAACACGCGCCCCAAGCGATTCAACGGGGCGAGGGGAACGTTGTAAATATCCGCCCCGCGCTGCATCAGTCGCAAATCTTCCTCTTCACCGTCTCGCAGCGTCTCCACCGACTCCCCCATCGGTGCGGGGGCGTCCTCGATTCCGATTTCCGCAGAGAGGCTTTGGCGCACTTGGCGCAGAATTTTCGCGTTATCCACAGTTCCGTAATCCCCGTTTCAACTCACCGTTTACACTAACTCGATCTGACAGTCATCGCCGACCATAAACCGCAAGGCTTTCGGACGAGGACGGGCGGCGCCGAGGTGGGCGCGACGACCGATCAAGCTATCGACGATGCGTTGGTGAATACCTTCGATTTTCGCCTCTTGCAAGATTACACTGTGTTCGAGATCCACGTCGATCAAGCGCACGTTGTCGGCGATGCTGCTGTAGGGGCCGATAAAGCAGTTTTCCAGGTGACAGTTTTCGCCGATGACCACCGGACCGCGAATTGAGGAGTTTTTAACGGTGGTTCCCCGCCCGATTTTCACCCGTCCGATCGCTTGGCTGCTTTCGTCGAGTGCGCCGTAAATCTCGGTTCGGACGTCGCTATCGAGGATAATTTGGTTGGCGCTGAGGAGGTCGTCTTTTTTCCCGGTGTCCAACCACCATCCGTCGAGAATGCGAGATTCGACGGGTTGCGCGCGATCGATCAGGTTTTGAATGGCGTCGGTAATTTCTAACTCGCCTCGGGCTGACGGTTGAATTTGCGCGATCGCCTCGTGAACGTTGGGGGAAAAGTAATAAATTCCCACCAGTGCTAAGTTCGACGGCGGAACTTGCGGTTTTTCCACCAGTTGCAACACGCGCCCGGACTCGTCTACTTTCGCCACACCGAAAGCGGTGGGGTTCTCGACGGGGCGCAGCAGAATCAAGGCGTCGAGGTGATGGGTTTTGAAGTCGTGGAGAAACGGCGTCAAGTCGTTTTGAATGAGGTTATCGCCGAGGTACATAATGAAGGGGGAATCGCCGAGGAACGGTTGCGCGATTTTTACCGCATGGGCGAGTCCGGCGGGTTCTTCTTGCAGAATGTAGGTGATACTCGCGCCGAAGCGATCGCCGTTTCCCGTCAGTTTTTTGACTTCTTCTCCGGTTTCGGGGCTGATAACAATACCGATATCGGTGATTCCAGCGGCGACGATTCCTTCGATTCCGTACCAGAGAATCGGTTTGTTGGCGACGGGAACCAGTTGTTTCGCCCCCGTGTAAGTTAGCGGGCGAAGTCGGGTTCCTTTTCCACCGGAGAGAATCAGTGCTTTCATCGTGAGGAAATTGAGTAAAACGACGGGTTAGCGGTGCGATCGCGTTCGTATTATAGACCTAGGCGATCGCGTGGCGATCGAGCTACCTAGGAAGTGAGACGATTTTGTGACGGGAAAAGTTCGTCGAGGGGGCGATCTGCCGACTCATACGTTTGCCACCCTGTCAACTGTGGCGAAGATAATATAGAAGCAGTGCGACAGGAGCGAAGTACCCATGCAAACTCGGGAAATCGTTTTACCGCTGGAGAACGGCGATCGCTTGACGCGGGAAGAATTCGAGCGACGCTACGATGCCATGCCGAATCTCAAAAAAGCAGAATTGATTGAAGGAGTCGTGTATATGGGTTCTCCAGTACGGCTGAATCACGGCCAGCCTCACGCTCATATTATGGGATGGCTGTTCGAGTATGCCAGCGAAACACCTGGCGTTTGCGTGGCAGATAATACGACCGTACGCCTCGATCGCGAAAACGAACCTCAACCGGATGCGTTGTTGAGACTTGAAAGAAACGGGCGATCGACGGTAAGTCCAGATAATTATATTGAAGGCGCGCCGGAACTCATTGTTGAAATTGCCAGTAGTAGCGCCTCTTACGATTTACGAGAAAAGTTACGAGTTTATCGTCGCAACGAAGTACAGGAATATTTGATTTGGCAAGTGTTCGATCGCCAGTTTGATTGGTTTCAATGGCAAGCGGGGGAATACGTGACGTTAGAACCGGACGAAGACGGGATTCTTAAAAGTCGAGTATTTCCCGGTTTGTGGTTGTCGGTAGACGCTCTTTTGGCGGGGGATCTTCGAGAAATTCGGCGAGTTTTAGAGTTGGGTTTGGAGACGAAAGAACACGTGAAGTTCGTTCGGGAATTAAAACCAAACTCTGCAAGAAATCGCTGAAATTTTTACAGAGTAAGAATTTTCGATTTCATACTCCATCCTTTTCCGATAAGCTAGGTTTCAAGAAGTCTTCACCACAGAGACACAGAGGACACAGAGAGGGGCTTGTCAGGTTGGACCAAACCAGTGTTTGAGATGACGACATTCAGGTGGGGGAGAACGTCAAGGCTACAGACATTTACCCTACACACCCAGGTCGGAAGCGCCGTAATATCTTACCGTTGCGAAGCGCGATCGCCTTCTGCACCGATCGACGCTTGGAGAATATACAAATCGAACGGCGACTCGCTAATGACTTGACTGTAATTCGGCGTTAAATAGGCTTTAGCCTCGAGGTTATCGAGCAAATACACCTGAAGAAACGCCAAAGGAATCGCTCGGGCGTAGTCTTGCGTGAGTCCCACATCCGGTTCTACTAGATCGGGAACGTCGGGAACCAGAGCGTGAGTCAGTGCGGTCATTTCAGTGGTGTGGGACTGTCCGGCCACCAATGCAAAGTACTTATCCGTGACGGTCAACCAGCCAAAGGACTGTTCTTGTTCTAACACCAGCGGCGTAACGGGATCGAGGGTTCCCCCAGCCATTAACACCGGAACGCCGACGCTGGCGAGACCTTTCGCGCCGAAAATACTGCTGTTGACGGGGTTCGCGGTGACGATCGCCCCCACGCGAGGGTCGTGGAAATCGTAGTCTCGTTGAGGAAGTTCGAGGGCGCGACATTGCAGCAGTAACGAGACGTTCACCGCGTTTACACCATAGGTACAATCCCGTTCGAGATTGTCGAAGTCGATGACTGCACCCGCCACGGCGAGGGCGGTATAGCCGCCGAAGGAGTGACCGATAACGCCCACGCGATCGAGTTGCAGGCGTCCATCAAACTCCGCGTCGTTGCGTCGTTCCAACTCGTCGAGAACGAAACTGATATCGGCCGGGCGATCGATAAATTCATCCACGACAAACATCTCGGACGTCGCCCCCCGGAGAAGGTCTTGCTGTTGGGTGTAGTTGCTGCCAATATGTTCGGGAGCGGCGACGACAAAGCCATAAGACGCCAGTTGTTGGGCGATGTGGGCGAAAGCGGCGCGATGGGAGCCTAAGCCGTGGGAGATAATGGCGACGGGAATGCGAGGATAGGGGAAATTTTCGGGAATGTAGACATCGACGGGAAAGGTGCGATCGCGCGAAGCGTCGTAGAGTTGCAGAGTTTCGACACGATAGCGGTAAGACCCCGGTTGTCGTAAATCGGGCATTTGGTTAAAGTCGATGTTACCCAACGAAGCGGTTTGAAGGTCGGCGAGTTCGGTCACGCGATCGATCGCCATGTCGGTCGCGTCGATGGTATTGGTAACTTGGTCGGCCACCTCGAAAATCCTCGGAGCGTTCAACCAAAGTCCGTAAGAGGGATAGTTTCGCAGAACGTCCAACACGCTAAACCCGTCGGGATCGCTAGCTGAGAGAATCGCGGCGGCCCGAAGCGACTGGCCACCGTTGGTGCGCGATCGCGTTTGAACCATCTCGCCAAGATAGACCAAGAGACTTTCACCCATTGGCGAATAGAGAAATTGCGCCACGGGAACCGGATCGACCTCGTACCGTTTTTGAAGAAACGTCTGAAATTCCGCTCGTTCTTCGTCGTTGAAAAATTTCAGGTAAAATCCGAGTTCGTCGGAGACTTCACCGGTTTCTGAAAACTGTTCTAAATCCGTGACGGAAACCGAGAGTTCGATGGGGCCGATCGCAAAGCCAATCCGTTCGGCGGCGTTAAGGGGAGCGGAACTTAGGGACAGAAACAGGCTAACGAAGAGAGGAGAAAGGGAGAGGGGGAGAGGGGGAGAAGGGGAGAGAGAAACTCGGGTTCGACGCCATCGCGATCGCAGGTGACGGGTGAGGCGATGGAAGGGTTGAAAACGACTTGTTCTCTTGGAATCTCGTTCGATCGCAGTTGACGTTTTCATAAATCCCGCGAGGGTGGAGTGTGGACGCGCTCGTTCGCCAAACGGCGAGGGTTTCGTACAGTTCTCGGTAACTTTCTCTACGATCGCAGTGGCGATCGGTTTTCTCGTTCCCGTCAATTTTAAAGCTTCGATCGCCTCACTGTGGCAGTTTAAAAAGCGATCGGTTAAAATCGACCGCAACGCTTCAAAACACTGGATTTTTTCCCGCCGTGTCGGACTGTCCTATCCTTCAAACTCGTCCGTCGTCCCCGTCGTTCGTGGGGATACCCTGGGGCTGTCCGCAATTTCCCGCCGACGTACAGTTACGACCCTATCAGGAAACAGCAATCCGCAGTTGGTTCGCCAGCAACGGACGGGGAACCTTGAAAATGGCCACCGGAAGCGGGAAAACCATCACCGCTTTAGCGATCGCCGCTCGACTTTACGAAACACTGGGGTTGCAAGTGTTAGTGGTGGTCTGTCCCTACCGTCATTTGGTGACGCAGTGGGCCCGAGAATGCGATCGCTTTCATCTGATGCCGATTTTAGCCTTTGAAAGCGCCCGTCAGTGGCAAAGCGAGGTAACGCGACAACTCTACCGCGTGCGATCGCACAGTCAACGGTTTCTCACCGTCATTACCACCAACGCCACCCTCATCAGCGAGTCCTTTCAGTCTCAATTGCGCTATTTTCCCGCCAAAACCCTCATCGTCGGCGACGAAGCCCACAACCTCGGCGCACCCCGTCTAGAAGCCTCCCTTCCCCGTCACATCAAACTCCGCTTGGGACTGTCGGCGACGCCAGAACGCTATTTCGACGAAGGGGGAACCGACGCCTTACTCGACTATTTCGGCGCGGTATTGAAACCGGAACTCACCCTCGCCGACGCCATTCGCGCCGGAGCGTTGGTTCGCTATACATACTTTCCTGTTTTTGTCAACCTCAACGAAACCGAAAGTCGCCACTACGCCCTACTCACTCACCGTATCGGTTGGGCGTTGCAGTCCGACGATCGCGAACCCGAAGATTTGACCGCATTGCTAATGCGTCGCGCTCGTTTAGTCGGGGCAGCCTCCAACAAAATCGCCGCCTTGCGAAGCGTGATGCGATCGCGACTCCACACGAGCCACACGTTATTTTATTGCAGCGACGGCACGGACACCGACACCGACGAACCGCAACTCTCTGCCGTCGTGCGCCTGTTGGGAAGCGAACTCGGCTATCGCGTCAACACCTACACCGCCGAAACCTCCATCTCCGAAAGAGAACGACTCCGCACTCAATTCGAGTCGGGAGAGTTACAGGGGTTGGTGGCGATTCGCTGTCTCGACGAAGGGGTGGACGTTCCGGCGATTCGCACTGCCATGATTCTCGCCAGCAGTCGCAATCCACGTCAGTTCGTGCAGCGTCGGGGTCGCATTTTGCGTCCTCATCCGGGGAAAGAGCGGGCGACACTCTTCGATACCATCGTTCTACCTCCCCAACTCGATCGCCAAACCTGGGACGTCGAACGCAATCTCTTAAAAAAGGAACTCCAACGGTTCGTCGAATTTGCCGATCTCGCCGAAAACGCCGCCGAAGCTCGGTTGAAGTTGTTAAAACTCCAGCAGCGATACGGGTTGCTCGATATTTGAAGACAAGGGAGACAAGGGGACAAGGAAGATACACATCATCTCCTCATCTCCGCGTTATCAATTGTCAATTATCAATTGTCAATTGCAGAACCGTCCCTTTTGTGATAAGAAGACTCCTCAAGGTGGCTTACAATAGCTGCGCGAACTGACACAGTTAAGTCGATCGAATTTTTCCAAACTTCACACAAGGCTTATGAACCCAATTCGCTCCTCGATCGCCTCTCGATGCGTTCGGTTTTTCGAGCGCCCCTTTTGGTTTTTTAAGAGCGTTCGACCCCGACGTTTTCTCTGGGTGGGACTGACCGTCGCCACCTTGCTGCTGACGCAAGTGTACGCCTACGCCCGTCCCTCGCAACCCGGCGACCTGGCTACGTCCCCAACCACCTTTAACGGTCACGAATTTCGCGGTGTTTGGGCGGCGTCGGTCGTCAACATCGACTGGCCGTCCCGTCCCGGTTTGTCCACGTCCCAACAACAAACCGAACTGATTCGCCTGCTCGATCGCATGCAGGAACTCAACCTCAACGTCCTCGTCCTGCAAGTGCGACCGGCCGGAGACGCCCTCTACAACTCCAGCATCGAACCCTGGAGTTACTGGCTGACCGGACGACAAGGTCAACCGCCCTCGCCATTTTACGATCCCCTAGAGTTCGCGATCGAGCAAGCCCACGCTCGCAACATCGAACTGCACGCCTGGTTCAACCCCTACCGCGCCAAACTTGGCAGCAATTATGACTTCGCCCCGAACCACATGGCGCGACAGTTTCCGCAATACGCCTATCGTTACGGAAACCTCGTGTGGATGGATCCCGGTGCGCCGGACGTGCAAGACCGCACTTACGAGGTCATTACTGACGTGGTGCGCCGCTACGACGTAGACGGAATCCATCTCGACGATTACTTTTATCCCTATCCCGAACCGGGGGTTGAGTTTCCCGACGCGCAAACTTACGGACAGTATCGCAAACACGGCGGACGTCTCAGTCGTAACGATTGGCGGCGACAAAACGTCAATACCTTGGTTCGTCGGTTGTACGAGGGCATCAAAGCCATTAAACCCCAGGTGAAGTTCGGGATCAGTCCCTTCGGCATTTATCGCCCGGGACAACCTGCGGGCATTACCGGAATGGATCAATACGATACGATCTACGCCGATCCGAAATTGTGGTTAGAGCAGGGTTGGGTGGACTACATGGCACCTCAACTGTACTGGCGCATCGACCAACGAGCGCAAAGTTATCCGGTACTGTTGGATTGGTGGCTGTCGCACAATCCCCACGGACGCCATATTTACGCCGGAAACTATCTCAGCAAACTGGACAACCAGGAGTGGCGCGTCGGGGAATACTTGCAACAAGTGGATATTTCGCGACGGTCGGCGTTGCGCGGATCGTTGGGGAATATTTTCTTCAGTATGAAGGTGTTTTCGGAAAACCGCTTCGGCGTGAACCAGGTGTTCCGAAGTCGGCTGTATCAACGTCCGGCGCTCGTTCCACCGATGCCTTGGTTGGATGCGATCGCCCCGGACGCGCCCCGTGGTGTCGAAACCAGTGCTAACTCGATTCGCTGGCAACCGGAGTATTCTGAGGACGTAAAATCTCTAGCGTTGTACGAACAACTCGGCGATCGCTGGGAGTTGAAGCAGGTTGTCTCTCGGGATAAAACCCGCGTGACGGTGACGCCGGGACGCTACGCCCTACGAGCCGTCGATGCGGTAGCCAACGAAAGTGAGGCGATCGTGGTTTCGGTCGGTTTTTAAGACAGAGAATCTAATTGTGAGGGCGATCGCCAGCAGTACGGCCGTGCGATCGCCCTTTTTCTTCGATTTCTTCCCACCTCCACCCCAGCGATCGCATCGCTTATTCCTTATTCCTGCGCTCCGGCTTGTCGTAAGAGTTGGACAGCGCCGCGATTGTGGTTGTATTCGGCGATCGAGAGTGCGGTGTGTCCCCCGTGATTTTTGGCGTGGAAATCTGCGTCCGCGTTGAGGAGTAGGCGCAAGGCGGCCAAGTTCCCGAAACGGGCAGCCCACATCAAGGGAGTCGATCCCGAGCCATCGACGAGGTTGCAGTCTACCCCTGCGTTCAACAAGATAGCGATCGCATCGGTGGCGTTTTTACGAGCGGCGAGGTGTAAGGCGGTATGTCCTTCAGCATTGGGGGCGTTGACATCCGCGCCTCCTTCAGCCAACAGGCGCACCGTTTCCGTATCGCCGCTGTTGACTGCGACGAAAAGGGGGGTTTCGCCTCGGTTGTCGGCGTTGAGATTCGCACCGCGATCGCGCAACACGCGCACGATTTCGGCGTGGCCGTGGAGTGCGGCCACTAACAGCGGCGTGTCGCCGGGATGGTTGCGGCGATCGACGATCGCTCCCCGTTCGACGAGATATTTGACGACCTCCGTTCGACCTTCTAAAACCGCCCAGTTGAGGGCAGTTTCTCCGTTTTCGTCCTCAGCTTCGAGACTCGCTCCCGCCTCGAGGAGCGCTTTAACGAGGTCGAGGCGGCCGTTAGCTGAAGCAGCCATCAAGGGCGTACTGCCGTCTCGGTTGCGAGTGTCGGGGTCGGCTTCGCCGGACAGTAAGGCGTTGACGATTTCGAGATTGCCGCGATCGGTGGCTAGGGTCAACGCAGTATCGCCGTCTTTGTCCGGGCGATCGACG
Source organism: Geitlerinema sp. CS-897 (assembly GCF_028368005.1). Classification (NCBI taxonomy): domain Bacteria; kingdom Bacillati; phylum Cyanobacteriota; class Cyanophyceae; order Geitlerinematales; family Geitlerinemataceae; genus Geitlerinema; species Geitlerinema sp. CS-897. The sequence goes on from NZ_JAQNCQ010000234.1 coordinate 11,750, forward strand.
CGAGCGCCTCTCGACAACAACGCTCGGATCGAGCCGAGATCGCCCCGACGCGTCGCTTCGATTAAAACCGGAGAACCGTCGGGGGCTTCAGTGTCGGGATCGGCTCCGGCTTTTAAGAGGGTTTCGACGATGGGTTGGTAGCCGTGCGCGACTGCCAAGTGCAGGGCAGTATCGCCGTCGCGATCGCGCACGTTGGGATCGGCACCGCCGTCCACCAGAGCGTGAACGATCGCCGTATCGCCTTTTAAGGCGGCTGCCATTAACGCCGTACTGCCGTCTTCGTTGCGGGCGTTGGCGTTGGCACCTTTGGCTAACAGCAGGCGCACGGCGTCGGTGCGGTGGTTCGCCGCAGCCACCATCAAGGCTGTAATGCCAAAGACTTTTCGCGTGCGATCGATTTCAGCCCCAGCCTCGATTAAGGTTCGCACGATTTCGGTCGCCCCGCGTTGGGCGGCGAGCATTAATGCTGTCGTCCCGTCGGTATGGCTGGCGTTGGGGTCGGCTTCTCGCTCGAGCAGGCTTTTGACGCTCTCGAGGTCGCTGCGTTTGACTGCTTCGAGAAGCCGAGAAGTGAGGGGAGTGTACGCCACGGGTGAAGCTCCTGTCGCAAATTCGTCTGACAATGCCCGAAAAAAGCTAGGAATACTGTACCCCGTTCGCGATCGCTTCTACGCAATTTGCGATGAAAGTTCTCGCTGAGTCGTGGCGCTCCCGAAAGCGAATCTTAGACAAAAGACCTGGAGAGGAACGTTTGTGAACTACCCGACACTGACGCTGATGGGTACAGCGCGGACTTCCGACTTCTAAGGGGATTGCCTCAACACGGATTTGCGTCCGCGTTTCGGTCTTCGTTCTCTCGGATGCAAGCTCCGAGAGCTGCGAAGACTGCGTCTTACATTCCCTCCATCGGCAGCCGTCCCGGTTCCCGAGACAGTTAGCATTCCGATCCCTTCGGCTCTGAATATTTTTTGCCGCATTTTCGTCTCGGTCGTGATGCGTTCCGCAGTAAGGGCAATCTCACACCCTCACGTCTAACGGCATCTCGGAGACTTGAAACAGGCATTCAGAGCAGGTTTTCGAACTGGGGAAAAAACGGTCGATCTCCACCAATACCTTTCCTTCTCGTTTCCTTCTCGTTCGAGTTTGTAGGAAAGAAAATTGACGAATATTCCCCAGCCCACATCAGAAATTGCCTTAGCCAGACTGTGGTTCCGAACCATGCCTATCCCCCCTAACCCCCCTTATTAATGGGGGTTAGGGGGGATTCTACGATGACTTGGTTATCGTTCACCAGCTTTCGGCTCAGCTCTCTTGGTGCGCGTTCCCTAGTGCCGTGCGACGGCGCGGGGTCGCACCGCTTGTGCAGGTAGTCTTGACGGGATTTGATAGGCGTTCGTGAACTCTGGCGACCAACCTCCTGGCTTTCTCTCGAGACCTCGAACCTTTGGACTTACGAGCAAGTTTTTTCTGCTTCCTCGCTAAGTTTCGTTCGTGTTTCTCGAAATGCCTTGGGTTAGCATATTTGGAAGTTTTGACACCATCGTTGACGATGGCGAAGTCCTTCAATCCCAAATCTACCCCCGCCACTTTTCCCTCGGGACTCGGTGAGGGTGCATCGCCCTCAAGTTCGCAAAGGACAGACGCAAAATACCGACCC
>NZ_JAQNCQ010000235.1:0-13909 GCF_028368005.1 Geitlerinema sp. CS-897
CTAAATAATTAAATTTATTCTACATTAATCGATCGCTCTATGTCAAGTTCTGCAAGCTTTACAGAATTTCGGCTTTGAATTTCAAATATCGAAATTGGGGTTAAATTAGTATTTTTTTGCATAACAAAATCGGAAGAGCCCTTTATTTTTAACATAAGTTAACCGTCCTAGAAGGACGGGGGTGCATCTCACTTTTGCAAAAACATCAGTTTGGGGTGGCAAAATTCCCGATTAGCACTTCCGGTATAAGATCCCCGGCATCTTGGAGATGCCGGGGATCTGGAAATTGAGTGCGCCCAATTCAATGAATTTACATTTTTGAGATGCACCCCCCCAATCTCGCGCCTCGCAGGTGGGGTGAGCTTCATTGGCTTCTGTAGGCTTTCGGCGTCGTTCCAGTTAACTGCCGAAACTGCTTGCTCAAATGGCTGTGGCTGTTGAAGCCGCACTGTAAGGCAATATCCGTAATCAGTCGATCGGTTTGTGTCAACAATTGCTTGGCGCGATCGATACGTTGGTGAATTAAATATTGATACGGAGACATCCCAACGGACTGCTTGAACAAACGGCTGAAATGAAATGGACTCATATCGAGCAAACTTGCCAAATCGGACAGCTTAATATCTGCCGCCAAATCGGTGTCGATGTACTCCAACACTTGCCGCAGTTGATGTTGGGGTAAACCTCCCTCGTAAACGGGTAACTGCGGTTGCGTCGTGGCGTGCTGCCGCAGTAAATGCACGGCTAAGACGTTCGCCAGCGAATCCACGTACAATCGATTGGCAGTGTCTTGCTGGAGTTCGCCGAGCAGCATCATACCCACGACTTCGATTTGGGGATTGCGAGTCCGAAAAGCAGGGATTAATTCTAGGCGATCGCTATCCCGATCGAAGGTTTCTCGAGCGACGCTTTGAAGGAACTGAGCGTTTAGCCGAATTTGCAGGTAATTATCGTCGCTCTCCCAGCGAACGAACAGCGGCGTGTTGGCTGGCGTAATGGAAAAATCACCTTTTCCATACAGTCCCGAATAGGTCTTTCCGGCTTGCCTTTGCAACATCTGCACGGGACGAGAGACGAGGGACAGACTCAGCGTATGCTCGTCGTCGTAGCGACAGGTTCCTTCTCCGGCGGGGTGTTGAAACTGTGTCACCCGAATGTAATCCCACTCTCGAGTCGGATTAGACCGGGTCGGGAAAGCATGGGGTCGAGCCTGTTGGGGAGCCGTTGGTTTCACGATGCCAGCCCAGTACGTCTAGTGCCAACTATACGCGATTTTTGGATGCCCTTTTTGGAGGGTTCGACCCGAGAAGGAAAAATCGATCGCAAGATCGCGATAGTTTCGCAAGAATTAGATAGTCTCGCGGCGATCGCGTTCCTAAGCTGAGAATATCAACGCTCAGGAGAACACATTATGAAAGTACTGATTTTCGGATCGACGGGGGGTACGGGTCGCCAAGTCGTCGAGCAGGCACTCGAACGGGGACATACAGTGACAGCATTTGCTCGCGATCCCGCCAAACTCGACCTCGAACACGCCAATCTCGAGGTGGTTCGGGGAGATGTCACAGATGCCGCGTCGGTAGAGCAAGCGGTACGGGGTCAAGACGCGGTGGTGTGCGTCCTCGGTTCCGGCCAGAAACTGACGGGAACGATCCGCTCGGAAGGGACGCGACAGATTATCGACGCGATGGAGAAAGCAGGCGTCCGACGCTTCATCTGTCAATCGACCCTCGGAGCGGGAGACAGTTGGGGAAATCTCAACTTCTTCTGGAAGTACGTCATGTTCGGATTTCTGTTGCGAGCGGTCTTTACCGACCACGAGCAGCAAGAAGCCTACGTTCGACAGAGTCGTCTGGATTGGACGATCGTGCGTCCCGGTGCTTTTGTCGAGGGGAGTCGAACGGGTCGGTACCGACATGGTTTTCCCAGCAGCGACAAGACCTTAAAGCTCGAAATCTCCCGTGCGGACGTGGCGGACTTCATTTTGAAGCAACTGACGGACGATGTGTATTTGGGTCAGACTCCCGCTTTATCCTATTGAGCGTTTCCCACTGGCCCCCACAACGAACGTGCCAGCGATCGCTCTGAAAATGTATAGCTCGGCACAAAACGTCAAGGGAGTTTTTTAAAGTTTTCGTAAAGCTCCCATCAGTATTCGGAGTCTTCTTGTGAAGTTTTGTATAAGTTCCGTGAAGATACTGAGGAACTCTCGACCGGATCTGTGCTTCAACTCTCCCAGGTTGGCTCGAGCCGTCTAAGCTGAGCCAGCAGCGATCGCCATCGGCCGACCGTTCGATAACCATCACGAGTCTGCCCGATCGAGCGATCGCCGTTTAGGTGCGTCGATCGTCGTCCAAATTTAACCGGGTTCGTCGTCGGGGTGGACAGTTTTCCATCGCGAACACAGGACAGATAACGTCCGAGAACCCGGTTCGCACGTTCTTATCGTCGAGACAGAACAAAACATGAGTAACGGCATCGGTCTCACCGGATACTACTACGACCACGACGGCAAATCCCCTGACTTTGCCAATCTCGTCCTCACCCGCCTCGATCCCACCATCGACTTCAACTGGGATAACGACGCCCCCGCCCCCCAGCTAGACGACAATACCTTCGCGGTGCGCTGGTTCGGACGGATCGAACCCCGGTACTCTGAAACCTACACCTTCACCACCACCAGCAGCGACGGCGTCCGGTTGTGGATTGACGGAGAACTCCTTATCGACAACTGGAACGTCCAAGCCCCCGGCGAACATCGAGGGACGATTACTCTCGAAGCCGGAAAACAATACGACATCCGCCTCGACTACTACGAGTATTTAGGACGGGCGGTGTCGCAGTTGGAATGGTCGAGTGCTTCCCAACCCCGCGAAATCGTCCCCAGCAGTCAGCTTTATCCCGATACCGCCAACCGAGGCAGTGCGGGAACTCTGCAACTGACCGCCTCAGAATACCGCTACGACGAAGACGGAAGTGCGATCGCCGCCGTGACCGTCAGTCGCACCGGAGGCATCAGCGGCGATGTGGCCGTGACCCTCGACCTCAGCGACGGAACCGCCACCAGTCCCGAGGATTACGACGACACGCCGATTACCGTCACCTTTGCCGACGGCGAGACGACAGAGAAAATAATCTCCATTCCAATCGTTGACGACGACGCGATCGAAGACGACGAAACCCTCAAACTCACCTTGCGAGATGCCAGCGGCGGCGCGTCGGTAGGCGTGCAGGACAGCGCGATCGTCACCATCGTCGATAACGAAGTCGCTCCCACGCCACTGGGACGGGGTAGCGGATTAACGGGCTACTACTACGACCATCGCGGCTCGACACCAGACTTTTCTAACCTTATCTTGACGCGCACCGATCCCACCGTTAACTTTAACTGGGACAACGAAGCGCCCCATCCCCGACTCGACGACGATACCTTTGCCGTGCGCTGGCAAGGACAAATCGAACCTCGCTATTCCGAAGACTATACCTTTCATACCACCACCAGCGACGGGGTGCGGTTGTGGATCGACGACCAACTCCTCATCGACGACTGGGACATCCAAGCCCCCACCACCAACAGCGCCACCATTACTCTAGAAGCGGGGAAACAATACGACGTTCGCATCGACTACTACGAGTATTTAGGACGCGCCGTGTCGCAGTTGGAATGGTCGAGTCCGTCGCAAACCAGGGAAATCGTTCCGACGAGTCAGCTGTATCCCGATCGCCAACTCCCCCGAGGCCAGTTAGCCTTTAGCGCCCCCGAGTTTAGCCTGCGCGAAGACGGAACCGCCGTTCTCGACGTGACCGTCCGCCGCAGCGGTGGCAGTACCGGAATCGTCGGGGCGACGATCGCCCTCAGCGACGGAACCGCCACCAGTCCCGACGACTACGACAACGCCCCGATTACCATCGAGTTCGACGACGGCGACACCGCCGACCAAGTGATTTCCATTCCGATTGTCGACGACGATCGCATCGAAGGGGACGAAACCCTCGACCTGAGCCTCACCGATCCCACCGGCGGCGCGACGCTGGGAACTCAAGACACCGCCACCGTCAATATTTTCGATAACGATCTCGCCCCCAGTACCGGAACCGGTTTGACCGGCTATTACTACGACTACGACGGGCGATCGCCCGACTTTTCTAACCGGGTAGTTTCCCGCCTCGATCCCACCATCGACTTCAACTGGCAAAACGACGCACCCGATCCGAGGTTAGACGACAATACCTTCGCCGTGCAGTGGTTCGGTCAACTCGAAACCTATAGCGACCCAGGAGCTAATACAGTCGCCAAGAATCGCTCCAGCGAAGAGTACACCTTCTACACCACCAGCAGCGACGGCGTGCGCCTGTGGGTAGACGGCCAACTCCTCATCGACGACTGGGACATCCAAGCCCCCACCACCAACCGCGCCACCATTACCTTAGAACCGGGGCGCAAATACGACGTTCGCATGGATTATTACGAATACCTCGGACGCGCCGTGTCGCAGTTGGAATGGTCGAGTCCGTCGCGATCGCGGGAAATCGTACCGACGAACCAACTCTATCCTCTGGCGGCGAATCCCGGCGCGTTGGAATTTCAAGCCCCGACGTTCCGCCTCAACGAAGACGGAACCGCGATCGCTGCTGTCACAGTGGTTCGTACCGGAGGCCTCGAAGGAGACATCGCGGCGGCGATCGCCCTCAGCGACGGAACCGCTACCAGTCCCGCCGACTACGACAACGTCCCGATTACGGTTAAGTTTGCCGACGGCGACAACCTCCCCAAAACCGTCGAAATTCCCCTCGTGGACGACGATCGCATCGAAGACGAAGAAACGCTCGTCCTGACCTTAACCGACGCCACCGGAGGCGCGACCTTGGGAACCCAAGACACCGCCGTCGTGTCGGTCGTCGATAACGATTTCGTCAAAGCCAACGGAACCGGGTTGACGGGACAGTATTTCGACGGACGGAATTTCGATCGCCTCGTTGCCACCCGTACCGATGCCACTGTCAATTTCGACTGGCAAGGGGGCAACCCTGCCAACGGCTTAGCTGACGACGGCTATTCCGTTCGCTGGGCGGGGGAAATCGAGCCGCGTTTTAACGAAACCTACCGCTTTCATACCATTTCCGATGACGGCGTGCGATTGTGGGTCGATGACGAACTGATTATCGATAGGTGGCAGTTGCAGGGGCCGACCGAACATACGGGAACTCTCGACCTCGAAGCCGGTCGACGCTACGACATCCAACTCGAATACTTTGAAAATCGAGGAGGCGCAACGGCACAGTTACTGTGGTCGAGTCCCTCCCAAGACCGCGAAATTATCCCCCAAAGCCAGCTTTACCCCTATCCCGATTTGACGGTGGACGACGCCGAAGTCCTCGAAGGAAACGCGGGAACCACGCAGGATTTAGTATTTGCATTGCGGTTGTCTGCCCCCAGCGACGACCCGGTAACGGTGGAGTACGTCACCCGAGACGGAACGGCGGCGGCGGGAGACGATTACCGTGCGACCTCGGGGACAGTGACGTTCGATCCCGGAACGGTCGAACAAACGGTGACGGTGTCTTTGCAGGGAGATGGGGCGATCGAAGACGACGAAACCTTATCTCTGGTTCTTCAGAATGCTAGCGAGGCCGTTATCGTCGATGGGGAAGCCGTGGGGACGATTCGCAACGACGATTTCGGGACGCCGGGTCGGAATTTGCCTCGGGGGACGAAGATTGCGAACGTGCGCGATTACGGAGCGAAAGGGGACGGCATCACCGACGACACGAAGGCTATCCTGGCGGCGATGGCGGACAATCGGGCGGTATATTTTCCCGACGGTACGTATCTCGTCAGCGATACCTTGAAGTGGAGCGACGATCGCCGGTTGTTGATGCAGGGAGAGAGTCGCGACAAAACGATCGTGAAGTTAGCGGACAATCTCGACAGCTTTGGCGATCCGGCGAAGCCGAAACCCCTCGTCGATACCTTTTTGGGAGGCAGTACGGGACAAGCGTTCCAAAATTCGATTTTCGATATCACCTTCGATGTGGGGGCGAACAATCCCGGTGCGATCGGGGTCGATTTCCAGAACAACAACCAGGGCGGACTGCGAAACGTAACGGTGCGATCGAGCGACCCGGACTTTGCCGGTCATACGGGGTTAGCCTTGACGACGCCCTGGCCCGGCCCGTCGCTGACGAAAAACGTCACGATCGAAGGGTTCGATATCGGCATCAAAACCGATCGCAACGAATACAGCAACGTTTTTGAAAACCTCACGCTTTCTAACCAGCGCGTCGTCGGATTTCACAACGAAAACAATATTTCTACCTTTTACAACCTCACGAGCAACAATCGCGTCCCGGCTTTACGCAATATCGATCGCTTCGCGGTGGTAACGATGGTGGACAGTACCCTCGACGGGGGAGATGCCGATCGCTCGGCCGTCGAAATGAACGGGGGTAATCTCTACGCCCGCAACGTCAACACCTCCGGTTATGCTTCGGCGTTGCAGAATGCCAAGGTCAGGGTTCCCGGAAACGCGATCGACGAATACGTCTCGACCCGCATTCACAGTACCTTTCCCTCAGCCCAAACCTCCCTAAATTTACCCGTCGAACCCATGCCAGACGTGGTGTACGACGAAGTGGAAAACTGGGTCAACGTCGAAGAGTTTGGGGCGATTCCCAGCGACGGCCTCGACGACACGGCGGCGATTCAGGCGGCGTTGGAGACTGGGGCGACGACGGTGTACTTTCCCCAAGGGAACTACAACCTCAGCGACACGTTGGTCGTCGGCGACGGCGTGCAGACGATAACCGGCTTGTCCTACCAAACGATTTTTACCATCGACGGCCCCCTCAAAAGCCAAGCCAAGCCCGTGTTTCGGTTTGAAGGGACGACGACTCCCGTGGCGATCGAACGCTTTTGGGGCAACGCTGGGGGCGGCGATTTCCATTGGTTCGACCACGCCACGACGCAACCGCTAACCGTGCGAAACGTCCTCACCAGTTCCGGGGAAGCCTATCGCAACAGCGTCACTGGGGGGAAAGTCTTTCTTGAAGACGTGACGATGAGCGGTTGGAAATTCGATCGACAGCAGGTTTGGGCCCGCCAACTCAACGTCGAACTCCCGACGACGAACATTATCAACGACGGGTCGGACTTGTGGATTTTGGGGTTGAAAACCGAGAAAGAGGGGAGCGTTCTCGAAAACCGCAACGGCGGCCGCACGGAAATCCTCGGCGGGTTGATTTATCCCTCGGGGGGCGGCGATCGCATTCCGGTCGATCGCCCGGCGTTTATCAACACCGACTCGCAACTGACTGTCGCTGGCGTCGGAGAATCCCGTTACGGCGTCGGGAGTTACGAAATTCTCGTCGAAGAAACCCGCAACGGCGTCACGAAGCAAATTCTCAACAACTTCAACTTTAGCCAACGGGGGACGGGCATTTTATTTCCCCTCTACGCCGGATCGAACGAAGGCGCAGAAACGCTCGAGGGCGACACTGGCGACAACCGCTTGAACGGCGGGGCGGGATCGGACATCCTCGCCGGAGGTGGGGGCGTCGATACCTTTGCGTATACCGTTCCGCAAGAGGGGGCTGACGTTCTCAAAGACTTCGATCGCGACGATATTCTGTCCGTCTCGGCGGCGGGATTTGGGGGCGGTTTGAAAGTGGGCGTTCCCCTGAGTTCTGGGGCGGCGAAAACGGGTACGTTCGTCAGCGAACCCGATGCCAAACCGATCGGTCCCGACCCGACTTTCCTCTACGATACGAAGACCGGACAGTTGAGTTTCGATCGCGACGGAACGGCGGCCGGGGCCCCGGTAACGCTCGCCATTTTAGAGACGACGCCCGACCTCGAAGCCCGTCAAATTGCAGTGGTGGCGTAAGCGATCGTTTCCACACACTTTTTAAAGATTCCGTAAAGCGATCGCAAATTCACGCAGAGTTTGCGATCGCCATTTTTATAGATTCAGTAAAGATACGGAGGCAAGTTCGGAAAAGCCCGATCCCCGACTCCATAATGAGGTTGAGACTCAAAGAATACACTGAATTTACTTACAAAAAACCTTATTTAGTCCTTTGCTCCGCTCTGGCATCCCGTTGGCAGAGTGTTGTAGAGCCTAAACTTCCTTCGCGTCCGACGCTGACGTGTTTTTGGGTGCAGTGGGCTTTGACCCCAACCGACTCGAGGTTTTTACCGAACGAGAACGATACGACGACCCTGTTTATCCCACCTTAAGAATCATGAGTAACGGCATCGGTCTGACTGGATATTACTACGACCACGACAGCAAATTTCCCGATTTTGCCAACCTCGTCCTGACCCGTATCGATCCCACCATCGACTTCAACTGGGACAACGGAATGCCCGATCCCAGTGTGGACGACGATACCTTTGCCGTGCGCTGGCAAGGTCAAATCGAAGCCGAACACTCCGAAACCTATACCTTCTATACCACTACCAGCGACGGGGTGCGGTTGTGGGTAGACGGCCAACTCCTCATCGACGATTGGGAAATCCAAGCCCCCACCACCAACAGCGCCACGATTACCCTGGAGGCGGGGCAACAATACGATATCCGCATCGATTACTACGAGTATTTAGGACGGGCAGTGTCTCAACTGGAATGGTCGAGTGCCTCCCAATCTAGAGAAATCGTCCCGACGAGTCAGCTCTATCCCGATTCCGCCAGCAGCAGCGACGCCGGAACTCTAGAACTGACTGCCACCGAGTACAGTTACGACGAAGACGGAAGTGCGATCGCCGCCGTCACCATCAGCCGAACCGGGGGCAGCAGCGGCGCGATCGACGTCACGCTCGATCTCAGCGATATCACCGCCGTCAGTCCCGACGACTACGACAACACGCCCATTACCGTTAGCTTTGCCGACGGAGACACCACCGACAAAGTCGTCTCTATTCCCATCACCGACGACACCCTCATCGAAGGCGACGAAACCTTCGATGTTACCCTCGTCAACCCCACTAACAGCGCGTCTCTCGGCGCTCGAACCAGCGCCACCGTCACCATTGCCGACAACGATTCCTCCTCGACTCCCTCTTCCCCCTCTGGAAGTGGCACCGGCTTAACTGGCTACTACTACGACCACAACAGCAAATTTCCCGATTTTGCCAACCTCGTCCTGACCCGCACCGATGCCACCGTTAACTTTAACTGGGACAACGGAATGCCCGATCCCAGCGTGGACGACGACACCTTTGCCGTACGCTGGCAAGGTCAAATCGAAGCCGAACACTCCGAAACCTATACTTTCTACACCACTACCAGCGACGGGGTGCGGTTGTGGGTAGACGGCCAACTCCTCATCGACGATTGGGAAATCCAAGCCCCCACCACCAACAGCGCCACGATTACCCTGGAGGCGGGGCAACAATACGATATTCGTATCGACTATTACGAGTATTTAGGACGGGCGGTGTCTCAACTGGAATGGTCGAGTGCCTCCCAATCCAGAGAAATCGTCCCGACGAGTCAGCTTTATCCCGACCCCAACCTACCGCGCGGGAGTCTGGCCTTTACCGCCCCCGAATTCAGCGTTCGCGAAGACGGAACGCCCGTCCTCGACGTGACTGTGAGTCGCAGCGGAGGCAGTACTGGGGCAGTCAGTGCCACCATCGAACTCAGCGACGGAACCGCCATCAGTCCCGACGACTACGATAGCAGTCCTATTACCGTCAGTTTTGACGACGGCGACGACACTGATAAAGTCGTTTCGATTCCCGTCGTAGACGACGACCTCGTTGAAGGCGAAGAAACTTTCGATCTGACCCTGACCTCTCCCACGGGTGGAGCGACCCTCGGCGTTCAAAACACCGCCAGCGTCAACATTGTCGATAACGACGCCAGTGTGGGAACCGGAACCGGGCTGACGGGATATTACTACGACCACGACAGTCAGTTTCCCGATTTTGCCAACTTGGTGCTGACCCGCACCGATCCCACCATCGACTTCAACTGGGACAATGGAATGCCCGACCCAGCGGTGGACGACGATACCTTTGCCGTACGCTGGCAGGGGCAAATCGAACCGCTGTACGCTGAAGAGTACACCTTCTATACCACCACCAGCGACGGCGTGCGGTTGTGGGTAGACGGCCAACTCCTCATCGACGATTGGGAAATTCAAGCCCCTACGACCAACAGCGCTACGATCGCGCTTAACGCGGGGCAACAATACGATATTCGCGTCGATTACTACGAGTATTTAGGACGGGCGGTGTCTCAACTGGAATGGTCGAGCGCCTCTCAAAATCGGGAAATCGTCCCGACGAGTCAACTGTATCCCCTCGATACGAACCCCGGAACTCTCGAATTCAGCGATTTGACCTTCAGCGTGCGAGAGGACGGAACGGCGATCGCAGCGGTACAAGTAGCCCGCAAAGGCGGCATCAGCGGTGCGGTGGGGGCGACGCTGAGCCTCAGCGACGTGACGGCGACGAGTCCCGATGATTACGACAACACGCCCATTACCGTTAACTTTGCCGATGGGGATAACACGACGCAAACCATCGCGATTCCCCTCGTCGACGACGACGCGATCGAAGGAGACGAAACCCTCAACCTGTCCCTAGACAGTCCCACGGGAGGGGCGGCGATCGGGTCGCAAGATAGCGCTGTGTTAACGATCGTCGATAACGATTTCGTCAACGCCAGCGGTACGGGATTGACCGGTCAGTATTTCAACGGGACGAACTTTAATACTCTCGTGAGAACGCGTACCGACGCGACGGTGAACTTTAGCTGGGGTGGAGGTGCTGCCGCTGGCGGACTCGGTTCTGATTTTTACTCCGTGCGCTGGACGGGAGACATCGAACCCCGTTTTACCGAAACCTACACCTTCCACACGATTACAGACGACGGCGTGCGGCTGTGGGTAAACGACGAACTGATTATCGATCGCTGGCAACTTCAAGGGGCGACCGAACACACGGGAACCATCGCCCTCGAAGCCGGACAGCACTACAACATCAAACTCGAATATTTTGAAAATCAAGGGGGTGCGACGGCGCAGTTGCTGTGGTCGAGTTCTTCGCAAGCGCGTCAGGTGATTCCTCAAAGTCAGTTGTATCCGAATCCGACGGTCACGGTTCGGGACGTGCTGGTAACAGAAGGAGACGCGGGAACGTCGAATCTCGTCTTTACGGTGACGCTCTCAGACTCCAGCGACGAAACGGTGACGGTCGATTACGCCACCAGCGACGAAACGGCGACGGCGGGAGTCGATTACACGGCGGTTTCGGGAACGCTGACCTTCGCCCCCGGAACGATCGAACAGACGGTAACCGTTCCGATACAGGGTGATGGAGACATCGAGGACGACGAAACCTTTTCCCTCGCTCTCGGCAACGCGACGGAGGCGGCGATCGTCGATAACGCGGCGATCGGTACGATTCTCAACGACGATTTCGCGACGCCGGGATTCAATTTGCCCAGCGGGGCGAATATCGCCAACGTCAAGGATTACGGCGCGACGGGAAACGGCGTCACCGACGACACGGCGGCGATTCTGGCAGCGATGGCCGCCAACCGCACGGTTTATTTTCCCGACGGTACGTATCTCATCAGCGATACGTTAACCTGGGGCGACGATCGCCGCTTGTCGATTTTGGGCGAAAGTCAGGAAAATACGATTATTAAAGCCGAAAGTGGTGTCGAAGTGTTCGGCAACACGAACAGTCCGCAGCCCCTGATCGATATGTTTAACGGCACGGGTAGCACGGGTCAGGCGTTCCAAAATTCGATTTACGATATCACGATCGACGTGGGATCGGACAACCCCGGTGCGATCGGCGTGGCGTTCCAAAACAACAACCAAGGGGGTCTGCGAAACGTCACCATTCGATCGAGCGATCCCAATTTCCAAGGCAGTACGGGATTGGCGCTAACGACCCCCTGGCCCGGCCCTGCACTGATTCAAAACGTCAATATCGAAGGGTTCGACGTGGGGATCGAAACCGACCACAACGAATACAGCAACGTGTTTGAAAACGTTTCCCTGTCGAACCAACGGGTTGTCGGCGTCCTCAACCAAGGAAATATTTCCACCTTCTACAATCTCACCAGCAACAACAGCGTCCCGGCGATTCGCAACACCGAACAACGGGGTATCGTTACGGTTCTCGACAGTACGTTTAGCGGTGGGTCTTCGGGGAATTCTGCGATCGAAATGGACGCCGGAACCCTCTACGCTCGCAATGTCGCCACGTCCGGTTACGCGTCGGCGTTAGACAACAACGGCGTCGTCGTCCCCGGAAACAGCATCGATGAATACGTTTCTCAAGCGATTCACAGTACGTTTCCCTCGGCGCAAACCTCGTTAAACTTACTGGTTGAAAACGCCCCCGAGGTGATTTACGGCGATGTCGCGAACTGGGTCAGTCCGACGGACTTCGGGGCGGTTCCCAACGACGGTCTCGACGATACGGTGGCGATTCAAGCGGCGTTGGACAGTGGGGCGGCGACGGTTTACTTTCCCAAAGGAAATTACGATATTAACGATACGTTGACGGTCGGCGATGGAGTGCAAACCATCACGGGTTTGTCCTATCAAACGATTTTCTCGATCGGCGATCCCCTTAAAAGTCAAAACCAGCCCGTGTTCCGCTTTGAGGGGACGACGAACCCGGTGGCGATCGAGCGGTTTTGGGGCAGCAGCGGCGGCGGTAGCTTCTACTGGTTCGATCAGGCGACGACGCAACCGCTGACGGTACGGAACGTTCTGACCAGTTCGGGAACGGCGTATCGCAACAGCGTCACGGGCGGTAAGGTCTTTATTGAAGACGTGACCATCGGCGGTTGGGAGTTTAACCAACAGCAGGTTTGGGCCCGCCAACTCAACCCGGAAGTGGCTACGACGAACATCGTTAACAACGGCTCGGATTTGTGGATTTTGGGGTTGAAAACGGAGAAAGAAGGGGTCGTCGTGGAAAACCTCAACGGCGGTCGCACGGAAGTCCTGGGGGGCTTGATTTATCCGGCGGGAGGCGGCGATCGCATTCCGGTCGATCGCCCGGCCTTTATCAACACGGACTCACAACTGACGATCGCGGGCGTTGGAGAATCGCGTTACAACGTCGGAAGTTACGAGATTCTCGTCGAAGACACGCAAAACGGCGTCACGGAGCAAATTATCAACAACACGAGCTTTACGCAACGGGGGAACGGTTTCTTAATTCCTCTCTATGCGGGATCGAACGAAGGCGCGCAAACCCTCGACGGCGACGCCAGCGACAACCTCTTAAACGGCGGTGCGGGGTCGGATACGATAACCGGCGGTGGCGGTGCGGATACTGTCGCCTACAACGCCCCCAGCGAGGGAACGGACGTGCTGACAGATTTCGGTAGTGACGATGCGATCGAGGTTTCGGCGACGGGATTCGGCGGGGGTTTACAAGCGGGGGTCGCTCTCAGTTTCACGGCTTCGGACACGGGAGTCTTCGTCAGCAGTGCCGATGCGACGCCTCTCAGCAGCGATCCCACGTTCCTATACGATACGACTACGGGACACTTGAGTTTCGACATCGATGGAACGGCCGCCGGTTCCCCCGTACTCCTGGCAATTTTGGAAGGAACGCCGTCTCTGACTGCGAGTCAAATTGCTGTCGTCTAACAGGTCTGGAGCCATTGAATCGACGGTCAAGCCGATTGGTCGGCGTCTCAAGATTTCCGGCGCTCAGTGGGAACGTCAGAACGTTCCACAAGCCCTCAAGCAACGCTGTGCTTATCTCAATGGAGACTTTTACGCCTGATACGGAATCCAGGTTTGATACGGAATCCAGTTGTCAAAGCCACGCTATAATAGTTAAAACTTCAGACTTAAAAAGTGATGCCGAGAACAGCAACGATAGTTCCCCATTTGCCAGTAGAAGAACTTAAAAACAGATATAGAA
>NZ_JAQNCQ010000236.1:0-23353 GCF_028368005.1 Geitlerinema sp. CS-897
AAGAGTACGTTAAACAACAAGAAGTGCCTCGTGAAATAAAATAAGGACTCGTTGCACTCGAGTTGTTTGGTGGTCGGCATTCCCCACCCACTAACCTTGTCAGGTCTAGTGGGCGACCCCTGCCGACATTTAGTTGGAAACCGCCCTCAAAGCTCGCAGCGAAGGTCTGGGCCTCCGAGGGACGGCCCGGGTACTGGGCAAGTCACACAACAGTATTCGCACCTGGGAATCGCGACTAGGGCGTGTCATCAATTAGGAAACTTGACTAAATCACCGTGATGTGTATGGGGGAGATTCAGAGCAACCCAATTACAGATGCTGCCAGGTAAATTCCCCCCAAAAAGTTCACCGAACGCTTGTCATAACGGGTGGCGATCGCTCGATATTGCTTCAGCCTGGCAAAAAAGCTTTCCACCAGATGCCGCGCTTGATACAAGAAGCGATCGTAATCTAGTGGTTGAGTGCGGATCTTTTTTGAGGGAATTACGGCTTCAATCCCACGCTCGGCTAAGGGTTTCCTGACTCTCTCATCAGCATCGTAAGCCTTATCTGCCAGAACCGCCTCCGCTTCAACTGTCCGAAGTTTAAAAAAATTCAATAAAAATGCTTCAGATCGTGAAGGTGCGTCACCCAAGGGCAACACACCTCTAAACAAATATCGCATTGTTCTTGCCTCTTTTAATTTTAGAGAGTTAAAACAGTTCTCGACTTAAAAATTAACGTTCGGTCAAGTGTAGAGAACGGCTTGCAACAAATCTTGAAACACAGTGTAAATCTCGTCGAACCGCTAGCTAACGATCTGTAACCGACCGCGCAACACCGCTCTCAGCAAGCGATCGACACAGCGCCGGTCAGTTTCGTTCAGGTGTTCGTCTAACGCTGCTGCCATTAAACCGTAGCGATCTGTGAGAGTAATGCAACCGCGTTCGGTAGCCGATGCCATGATAGCAGGAATTGCACCGGGGATCAGTTGAACTTGTGGAAACATTGTCAAGCACCTCAAAATTTTTTAATTTATCTTTGGCTATTTTTAGTGTCTCGCAAACACTCTAACTTTACTGTGATAACTAGAGTGCGTCCGAGGCGATCGCTGTCAAGCACGACAGCGATCTATATTACAGTCGATCTGCGATCGCGATCGCAATTTTTCTTGACATCAAAATGATTCGCTGTGGGCGATCGCCTCGAACTGAACTCTATCGATCCGCTGCGATCGATAGAGGGTTTCGGCAATTTCAGAAATCGTCAGGACAGAATGGGCGCGATAACCTTTCGCGTTCAGTCGATCTTTAACCCCTTTCTCGTGGTCGATAAACACGACGATATCGTTAACCGTCAACCCCGCCGACTCTAATTTTTGCGCTCCTTCAATGGCACTGTTGCCACTAATTAAAATATCGTCGATGACGACCACCGTTTCCCCAGGGTGGAAATGTCCCTCGATGGCGCGTCGGGTTCCGTGGGCTTTCACTTCCTTACGAGGGAAAATCATCGGATGGTGCAGTCGCAACGATAACCCCGTCGCCGTGGGAAGCGCCCCGTAGGGAAGCCCCGCGATGCGATCGAACGTCAAACCTTGCAAAATCTCGGCGTAGGCGTGCAACACTTGATGGAAAAGTTGCGGGTTCGAGATGATTTTCCGCAAATCGATATAGTAGGGAAATGTCGCCCCGGACGCCTGCACGTACTCCCCAAACAAGATGCACTCGAGATCGTACAGTTGCAAAATTAAATCCCGATGGGGAAATTCGCGAACCGCGTCGAGTTTGTCACCTTCAGGCGTCCAGAGTTCGCAGGTGGATGCGTCTTGGGCGATGTCTTGGCGAATGCGATCGATCTCGCCGTTGAGTTCCTCCAACTGTTCGGGTAAATCGTCTCGTTTCAACCAATCCTGGGGAACCGGAAGCAGTAACCCCGCCCCGTTGCGATCGAGTCCCACCCGCAATAAGGCGTCGAGTTGTTCGGGTTCGGACCAAATACTGCGTGCGAGAAGCAACCGTTCCGGGGCGATCGCTCTAACTTGGCGGAAAATCTCGGGTTGTGAAGTTCCGACCTCGAACCCCAACTGTTCCAACGGTCCCCACAGTCGCGCTTCCTTCACTACCTGCAAGTAAAACGGCGTCTGCAACGAGGGAAAATCCTGTAACGGCGACGCTGTGGGGTTGGAGGTGCGACAGAGAACGAATACCGCTTTATCGGGATACACTAAAAACGGCGCAGCCGCATCTTGTCCCGCGTAGGGGTTTAGCGTTACGGCATCGATGTTCCAGGTTTCAAACAGGGTTCTGGCGAACGCTGTGGCGGTGTTGAGATCGCTATGTTTGGCATCGAGAATCACTGGAATTTCGTCGGGAACGTCTTGTAACACCGTCGCCAGCAGTTCTAAACCGGGAATCCCCAAGGCGTGGTAAAAGCCGAGGGTGGGTTTGTACGCACAAACGCGATCGCAGGTCGTTGCGACGATCGCCGTCAACCAATCGCACAAATCCGACATCCGATAATCGAGACGTTCTCCCGATTCGTCGCCTCCGGGCATCATTTCCGGGTT
Organism: Geitlerinema sp. CS-897; assembly: GCF_028368005.1. NCBI lineage: Bacteria > Bacillati > Cyanobacteriota > Cyanophyceae > Geitlerinematales > Geitlerinemataceae > Geitlerinema > Geitlerinema sp. CS-897. The sequence continues at coordinate 2,549 of NZ_JAQNCQ010000236.1, forward strand.
GGGATCGAGTCCGACAACCAGTAAACTCTGATTTCGGGCGATCGCATCGTTCAGTTTCTCGAAAAAGCTCGTTTTCATGTGAATTTCGCCTCTTGCCCCTCCTCTGCTACAAAGATGGTAACGCCAAATTTTCCCAGTCTCGGCGATCGACTGCGACATCGACTTCAACAGGTGGTTCCCTTCGCGATTCCGGTAGCGGAAATTCCCGTAAAACTCGGGCGCGATCGCGATCGGCTCCGCTATCGATCGGCGGTGGCGTTGAAGTTTGCGAAGGTCTACTCGTCCCCCGCTGACAGCCTCGCCTTGGCGAACGACATCGCCAACCACTGGAAAACGCCGGAATTCGAGGTGTCCGTCACGCCGCCGGGATTTCTCGACGTGACGGTGGCGGATGCAGCTTTAGCGGAGTGGTTGCAACACCTCGCCTGCGATCGCGGTTGGGAAAACGACGACTTGCAATACGACAGAGACAACTACACGTCAGATCCCTCAACTTCGGTTGAGGTTCCCTTTTCCGTACAGTACGCGTGTTACCGTTGTGGTTCGTTACTCCGTCTCGGGGAACGCGAAGGGTTCGTGAGGCTCGATTCTCCCAAAGGCGATCGCATTGTCGAGCCTTTCCCTCTTCCTTGGCTCGATCTCGCCTCAAACTTCCAGTTACGCTGTATCCGCCACAGCGAACGTGACCTGATTTCAGAGTGCGCGTTCGTGGCGGACGCTCTCGTGGCGGAGGAGATCTCCGATCGACCTCGACAAATTCTCAAACTCGCCACCCGTCTCGCCGAAGCCTTCGAGACATTTCACCGAGATTGTCGAATTGTCGGACGACCCCGCGCGATCGCCCAAGTTCGCCTGGGATTGCTGGCGGTGACGCGAGTGTTGTTAAAATGGCTGCTCGAAGCGGGTTTGGGCGTTTCGGCACTCACCGAATTGTAAGGAAATATGAGGAATTTTTTAAATTTTGAGAAAAAGGGGTGACAAACTCAGCAAGGTCAGCTATATTACCTAGTGTGTGAGGAGCGAACCAGTAAGGACACCGAGACGAAACACGGCCAGTCGTCGGTGTCCTTTCTGATCTCAGTATTTTTTTGGAGTCGAACTCGGTCGTTTTACGGAAGAGTTGTCAGCGCGATGGGTTTAACTTAAGAACTGTTCGATCGCCGCCGCGACACCATCGGCTTCGACAGTCGGAGCGACCCAATCGGCGATCGCCTTCACCTCATCTGGCGCGTCGCCCATCGCTACCCCAATTCCGGCGTATTTTAACATTTCTAGATCGTTCCAGTTGTCGCCGACAGCCATCACGTTTTCCGGGCGCAATCCCAAACAGGCTTCGGCGATATAGCGCACGGCGTCCCCTTTGTTGACATCGGGATGCGCCGCCTCGAAGAACGTCGCCACAGACGTGGTGGTGTAGAGTTGTTGTCGCGTATAGCGTTGGCGTATTTGATGCAGCAGCGACGCGATCGCCGTCGTATCGTGACTGAGAGCTAAGACTTTCGTGGGGGCGGTTGCGAGGCTGCGTAAGTCGCCCACGGCGATCGCCTCCATTTTAGAGCGTTCGACATAAGCGCGAGTGTCTGGGGTCAAATCGCGCACGTAGAGGCGATCGTCGATGTAAAAGTGAACTGAGAGGCGATCGCGCCATTCGGGACTCTCGAAAAAATCGAGGAGTTCTCGGGTTAAATTCGGACACAGCGGCGTGTGGCGGTGGATGCGATCGCCGTTAGTAGGATCTTTAATCAACGCGCCTTGATAGCAAATCAGGGGAAGCAGCGACTCGATTTCCCGGTGAAAGCGCAACGCAGAACGGTACATTCGTCCAGTAGCGATCGCCACCGGGACGCCGTTAGCCGCGACTCGTCGAATGGCGGCTTTGACAGGTTCGCGAATTTGATTGGACGTTCCGGCGATCGTCCCGTCTACATCTAACACGAGGAGCTTAATCGTCATGGTGGGGTTGTGAAATTCCGTCTTGATGGTAGACGAGAACAGGAGTTTAGGGGAACTCAGAAAAATCCAAACCCCTCTGTGTCCTCTGTGTCTCCGTGGAGAATCAATCAAACATCGCGATCGACCTCATCCATCCCCTGACGAATCGCCGCTTCCAGTTTTTCCGGTTCGTCCGTTCCGATGCGGAAGCGTTTCCCCGTCGCCAGATGAAGCTGTACCGCATCGAACCCCGAAACGTTAAACATCCACCCTTCCGGCGTCAGGCGAATTCCCCACCCGTAAAACCAGCGATTTCGGACGACAGACACCTCGTCGATCGCCACTAACTCGAATTCCTTGCGAATCCAACCGGGCCCGAACCAGCAGCGAACTTTCCCGTTTCCCACCTGAACCGTCAGCGTTCCGAAGACAACCGCCAACAGGAGTAAGATAACGAGAACGCCAATATCGAGAATCCAAGACGGACGAAACAGCATCAATCCCACGATTAACACCGCGACAGCACCGAATGCGGCGAGAATTGCCCAACCGATTTGCGTATGTTGGTAAATCACGACGAACCGCTCTCTAAAACTTACTCAAACTTAATCATTTGATGTTCAGTTCCTAGCTTGGATCTTCGGAGACCTTTCCATCACTAGGCTTGCACGGCCGAGCTATCCCCCCTCAACATCAGCGAACAGTGAACGGTGAACGGTGAGTACAGTTCGCAGTTTCTTCCCTCTCCCTGGCTCCCCCTCTCCCCCTCTCACGAGCGATCGAGGTTCGCCAAAAACAACCTATTCCACCGTTACCGATTTCGCCAAGTTGCGGGGTTGGTCTACATCCAAACCGCGACGGGCGGCGATATGATACGCCAATAACTGTAACGGAATCACCGACAACAGCGGCGAGAGCATTTCGTCCACCACGGGAACCGGAAGCAAATCGTCGAAGGTTTCGGCGGCTTCCTTATCGTCCATTGGCGTGACACCAATTAACCGCGCGTCGCGGGCTTTCGCTTCCTGGGCGTTGGAGAGAACCTTATCGTATACCGAACCGGGCATGGCGATCGCCACCACGGGAACTTTCGCATCTAACAAGGCGATCGGACCGTGTTTCATCTCTCCAGCGGGATAGCCTTCAGCGTGAATGTAGCTGATTTCCTTGAGTTTCAACGCCCCTTCTAAGGCGATCGGGAAGTTAATCCCTCGCCCCAGGAAAATGAAATCTTGGGTGTCGCCGAATTCGTGGGCTAACTCCTCGATGTAGCGCTCTTGACTTTCTAAGACTAACTCGATTTGCCCCGGAAGCTGCCGCAATCCCGTTAGAATTTCTTGAATCCGTTCTTTAGAAACTGTGTTGCGGCGATAGGCTAAATCCAACGCCAAGGCGTAAAACGCCATCACTTGCGCCACAAAGGTTTTCGTCGCCGCCACACCGATTTCAATTCCGGCGTGGGTGTCGATTATGTTGGGAACCATGTGTCCGAGGGAGGATTCCGGACGGTTGGTAATCCCTAACAGACGGGGTTGATATTCCGGTTTCAGGGGTTTTCGCCGTTCCTGTTCCATCGCTAACGCGGCGAGAGTGTCGGCGGTTTCTCCCGATTGCGTGACGCCGATGGTGAGGGTGTGGGGGGTGACGGGGGCGCCAGCGTAGCGAAACTCGGAGGCGTACTGTACCATCGTAGGGATTCCCGCCAACTGTTCGAGTAGGTATTTCCCGATTAACCCGGCGTGCCAACTCGTACCGCAGGCGAGGATTTGCACGCGATCGAGATTTTCGTAAAGGCTTTCGTCGAGTCCGAGGTTCACTGGGGGCGTGTCGTGGCTGGCTTCCCAGGTACTGTCGGTGTAAGCTTCCAAACACCCGCGCACCACTCCGGGTTGCTCGTAGATTTCTTTGAGCATGAAGTGTTTGAAGCCCTGTTTTTCCACAACGATGGGGTTCCAGGTAAGGGTTCGGGGACTTTTTTTGATGCGATCGCCTGCAAAGCTGTAAATTTCCACTCCAAGCGGCGTGAGTTTCGCCAGTTCGCCGTTTTCCATCGTTAACACGGCGCGAGTGTGGGGAATCAATGCAGGGGTGTCGGAGGCGCAGAAAAACTCTCCCTGTCCGAAGCCGATCGACAGTGGCGCTTGTTGGCGTGCCACAATTAACTCGTCGGAATAGTCGGCACTGATGACGGCGATCGCGAAAGCGCCTTCGAGGTGGTTGACGGCTTGGCGAACTGCTTCGAGAAACGGCGACGAGGCTAAGGTTATGGGGGCGGCGGATTCCGGGCGAGCCAGGTATTCGGCGATCAGGTGCGGGATGACTTCCGTATCCGTGTCGGATTTGAACTCGTGGCCTTTCTGTTGTAGTTCCAGGCGCAGTTCTCGGAAGTTCTCCACAATGCCATTCTGCACGACCGCGATCCGTTGCGCCACGTCCATGTGGGGGTGAGCGTTGTACTCTTCGGGTTTACCGTGCGTCGCCCATCGCGTGTGTCCGATACCGATTTGCGAAGGGTTTTCGATCCCGTCGAGTTTCGATCGCAGGTTTTGCAGTTTTCCTTTGGCGCGAACGCAGTGAATTTCACCTTCCCCGACGGTGGCGATTCCGGCGGAGTCGTAGCCGCGATATTCGAGTTTTTCCAACCCAGCCAACAAAATCTCGCTGGCTGCTTGCATCCCGATATAACCGACGATTCCGCACATACTACACCACTCCTCTAGATCTTGTCTGGGGGTTGACCTTCACAAAGTCTAGTATATCGAGGCGGGGAGAGAAGGGGCGATCGCCCTCGTTTGGGGAACGGCGGTATCGATCGCGCGATCGTCTCCCCCCATTGAGTGGGTTCAGAAGCGTTCGGGATCTAAGATAATTTTTCCATCTCCTAAAATCATTTTCCAGCAGATAGAATACTCAAAATTTACATAAGAACTATTGGATGCTCTAAAATCTGTTTCGATGAAAGTCGAATTATTCATATCGGCACAGGTTAAATTAGCCTTGAATAAAACAGCGCGATCGAGTCTCGAACACGGCAAAGTTGCATCCAATAAATTCGCTTCTGTTAAATTTGCACCAGTTAAGTTTGACAACATCAGATTCGCACGAGTCAAATTAGCTCCCGTCAAATCAGTCTCTGTCAATACGGAACCTCTCAAATGGGTTTCAGTTAAATTCGATCCGACTAAAGATCCAAGATTCAAATTAACACCGAATAAGTTCGCTTGAAATAGATCGACAAAATTCAAATTTGCTCGTTCCAAATTGGCTTCGCTGAAGTTAGCATTTTGTAAGTTCGACTCAGATAAGTCAGCTTTTTGAAAACACGCTTTTTCAAAGTTGCTATGAGATAAATTCGAGCCAGTCAGTACAGATTTGCTCAAGTCCGATTTGGCTAAATTGCTTCCTGAAAAATCCACATTTCTGAGATCGCATAGACTTAAGACAATCCCTTCGAGGTTAAGATTGCTTAAGTTCGCTTTGCTTAACTCAATTTGGCTGAAATTTCTTCTTCCCTTCTGATATTCCTCTAAAAGTTTATCCCGAGTCAATACAAATTCCCGACTCACCGGATATACATAGTATAAGGCTGCTGACTCGTAACGCATATCGGATGCATTAGCGCGATCGATACGAGGTAAACGCCCAAATTTTGTATTATCGATCTTGGAAGTTTGAAAATTTGCAATTTTTTCTAAATCTACATTTCTAAAATTGGCGTTTTTTAAATTAGCTTGGTAAAAACTCGCACCTTCAAGATTGGCAAACTCCAAATTTGCACCTTCAAGATTTGCACGATCGAAATTGACGTGAGATAGGTTCGCTTTTTTGAAGTCTACCTGTTTGAGAGAGGCATTTTCAAAATTAGCACCTTGCAAGTTACATCGAAGAATCGAGCCGAGGAGATTAGCATTTTTAAAATCTGCCCCCGATAAATTTGCTTGCGAAAAGTCAATCCCTACTAAATCTGAATTTTTGAGGACAATTTTTTTCATATGCTGCAAAATAGAACTCGACAATCCGAGGCGAGCGAGTTCCTGTTTGAAGCAAATTTCCCTGAACGTGATTCCAGTAAAGTCGTTTTTTCCGGTTTCAGAAATTTGTTTAAAAAACGTTTGAATGTCCATTGAGCAACGTCTAATTTTCTAAAAATGGTCTGAAGTGGTTGCTAAGCGTCCGTCAGGTAAAATTGTTTTCCAGCAAGTGACATCAAAAAGACGATGTCCGCGATCGAAACCGATCGCATTTCTTAAGTTAGTTTCAATTAAATACGCCGATTCTAAATTTGCCCAAACTAAGCAGGCATTATTTAAATTGGCGCGATCGAGTCTCGCACCCATTAAATTGGCACGTGATAAATTAGCATTTGTGAGATTAACATAACTTAAGTCGGTTAAGATTAAATTGGCTTGACTTAGATTAGCTTCAGTGAAGTTGGCATCTGCTAACACCGCACCTCTTAAGTTGGCTTTCGTCAAATCAGCTTTCACTAAAGAAGAAAAATTTAGATTAGCTCCCAAAAGATCGGCTTGCTGTAAATTTGCACGATCTAGCATAACATATTTTAAGCTAGCTTCTCTCAAGTTTGCATTCTGAAAATTGACTTCAAACAAAATGGCTTCTTCAAAAGAAGCTTCTTGAAGAGAGCTTCCCCGAAAATTCGACTGCACTAATGTCGAATAATTAAAATTGGCATGGGTTAAGTTACAATTTTTAAAATTGGCTTGTTGAATATTCGAGTAACGAAAGTCAGCATTTTTTAAATTACTTCCAGTGAAGTTTGCTCCCTGAAGATTCAAGTTGCATAATTTAATTCCTTCCAAATTGATATTACTAAAGTTCGCTCCTGCTAATTCAGAATACTTGAAAGATGTTTGAAAAAATTTCTGGTTTTTTCTATATTTTCTGTATTCTCTTATAATTTGATTTCGCAACTGTTGAATTTCTTCTGGATTGTTCTTTTCGAGTGTTTTTTTATGGACTTCGTAATGCCCGAGATAAAGGTTGAATTCTTCAGAGGAATTCTGGCATTGCCGAACTTTATACGAAACGTCGTGTAAAGACCCAAAAATTGCACCATCAAGCTTTGCTGTTTGCAAGTTTACAGCTTTTTCTTGATTGGTATGTCGGAGATTTGCATTGGTTAAGTTGGCTTTGTAAAAATCAGCACGTTCCAAATCTGCATTTTCCAAATTTGCACCTTCGAGATTGGCATATCTGAAATTTGCGTCACGAAGAAATGGCCCAATTTTAACCTGCCTTAAATCGGCATTCTGAAAATTAGCTCCCTGCAAAATGCAATAATAAAGAAGAGACCCTCTTAAGTTTGCATTTTGAAAATTTGTATTAGAAAGATTTGCTGTGACACCACCCCCACTATCGAAGTCAATCTCTAATAACTCTGAATTCTTGAAAAGAATATCTTTTAATGAAAATTCCATCGATCTTGAAATTACTTCAGATAGTTCTTTCCATAAATGGACTCCTCTTAAAGAAATTCCCGTAAAATCTTTTTCTCCAGCTTCATATCGTTTGAGAAATTCTTGGATATCCATAGTCGAAATTTTGTAACATACTTCAAGTATACTACAAAATTAACATAGACCGACACTTCGTATCAAGAGCTGTAGCTTAGCGGAGATCGCTTCACCAAGATTCGATCGCCTGTCGGGATGTTTTCTCTGCCTAAAGCCATCCCCAGACGTTCCCTGAAACTCCCAGGAGAGCGTCAAAACCGCGATCGCGCCCCTTCCACAACCACCTCTATACTTTCAACTGTCCGCCGAGGGTGAATATTTGCGTCGCCGTCAGGGTTAACTCGGGAAACAACACTGACGAAATGGGTTCGTCTGCGGTATGAACTGCTTCCTCGTAGAATCCCTGCTCCAATCGCAGCACAGTCACTCGCGTTTCGATCGCCTCGACAATCCAGTATTCAGGAATCTCGATCGCACCGTACTCCGATCGCTTGTATCGATAATCGTCCGTCACCGAACTTGGACTGACGATTTCCACGGCTAAAAACGGCGGTGTGTCAAACGTCGCCGACTGTCCCCACAGTGCCATTGCTGATTCTAGCGAGACGACCAGCAAATCGGGAAGACGGGATTTAGCAATTCCCGTTCGCACCCCCACCCCCTGCACGCAAGTCCAAGGTTGTTGGAGTCGCTGAATTTCGGTTAAGAAGGCTTGTGTTAAAAACGTTGCAATAAGGGCGTGAGCCATCGTCGGTGGATTCATCCGCCTTAAGACTCCATTTACCAATTCGTAACGGTTTTCTGAATCGCTGAGTTGGCAATAGTCTTCAAAACTCAACTGTTGAAATTCAGTTGAAACGACCATTTTTTGTAACTCCTATCTATTCATAAAAACCACAGAAATTTTATCTAAAATAGCAAAAAAAGCAATTTTCGATCGACTCTCAACTCTCAATGGGTAACAGCTTGTCCATCGTGGCCAACACTTTACTCGGATCGACAGGTTTCGAGAGAAATCCAGAGGCTTTCACCATTTTGGCTCGCACGCGATCGATCAATCCGTCTTGGCTGGTTAAAATTACTACGGGAATGTCTTGTAACGCCGAAACTCGTCGAATTTGGGCGCACACTTCGTAGCCGTTGATTACGGGCATCATTAAGTCTAAAAAGACTAAATTCGGCTGTCGTTTGATGAGTGTCGGTAACGCTTCGAGGGGATCGGTAACGTAAATAAAACGATATCCCGCACCGCGAACGATGACTTCGAGGATTTTGCAGTTTTGTAGGCTATCGTCGATACAAGCAATCAAAGGGGCTTCGGAGGACGAATCGTTCTCGAAATCAGCATCTTCGAGGCGATCGCCTCGCTCCGATCGCCCATCGGGTAAGTCGGGAATTTCGACGAGTTCGATCGCCCCGCGTCTGACATAGGGGAGTAGCGATTTCGTCAGGCGGGCTAAATCCTGTTTGAGCGAAACGGCTAAATCCCGCAACGTACTGCGAGAGTTGGCTAACACGATCAGTTTGCGATACGCTTTATCCGAGACCGAACTGCGAAGTTGTTCGCGATGTCGCACCACTGGCGCTGTATTGGGGAGATAATCGCTCAACCCTTCTTCACACCAAGCTTCCCATTGCAGTCGAGCGTCAGTGAGTACGTCGGCGACTTTCAGTAACGCGAGGGATTCTGAGAGGGCCTCTTCCCCATAGCCGATTCCCGTCAGGCTTTGAGATCGCGACGCCTGCAAAATATCGAACAGGACTTCGACAACGCACTCCGTTACGATCGCTTGGACGCTTTCGCGATCGATCTGCTGGCGTTTGAGTAAAATTGACAGTACGAGGTATTCCCACGCCGTTTGTTTGTCCGTCTTGCGAACGTTGGCACGACTGAGATCGAGTTGTGGATATATCTTCGAGAGCGATCGCTGCCATCGCCGATGAGGGTGAGTTCCTCCCCCAGCCCAGACAATACGTCCGAGGCGGTAGTACAAATCCCAACTCTTCGAGTTCGGGGCGGCGATTTCCAGCCGACCTGAAAAGTGCTTTTGACTGCTGACTACAATCGCCTCGATCGCGCTGGGAATCTTGGCTTCGGGGCGGCTTCGGTTGGCATCTGTCGATGAAGAAAAATCAGAAGGGAAAATCGGATTCGGTGTCATGGCTTTCCGCAAATTGGCGGGTTCAAAAAGGCGGCTCGGCTCGAACAAATAAAACGTACTTCGTTATCTTTTTATAAAAAATTAAACGGCTTGAAACTAGGAATTGAATAAAATTATAGCTTGCTTTTATTAAAAATTCTTAATACAAATTCGATCGCTCGATTTAGAGCTTTTAAATGTCGAGGATTGGCTTCTCGAAATTGTGATTTTTATAACATTTGGATGGTTGAGATGCGAGTCTGGACGTATCGAACTATTGCGAGTTTAATAAAAGCGATCGGAACTATCACGAAATTTGACGGTCTTCGATCGCTCCGTGTCGTTCCCGATCGGAACTATCCTTTATCGATCGAGACCCCTCGAAAGCGAGTCTCAGGACTGCAAAGTTGAATTAACATGATTGTATAGTGCGATCGCTGATGCAAGGTTTATTTGTCGGCTTAACGACTCTCGACTTTATTTATCTTACCGAACGGCTCCCTCAGACGGACGAAAAACTCGTGGCCGCAGACTACACGATCGCGGCGGGCGGCCCTGCAACGAACGCCGCCGTCACCTTCGCCAGTTTGGGTAATACCGCACGCACGATCTCGGCGGTGGGATCGCATCCGATGGCGTCGATCGTGCGATCGGATCTCGAGACCTACGGGGTCGTCTCGTTCGATCTAGATCCCGACCGACCAGACCCGCCTCCAGTGTCGTCGATTTTGGTGACGCCGCCAACCGGAGCGCGATCGGCGATCTCGATTAACGCGACGAAATCTCAACTTCCGTGCGATCGCCTTCCCGAAAATCCCCTGCAACAGGTCGATGTCGTCCTCATCGACGGCCATCAAACGATCGTGGGGACGGAAGTGGCGAAACAGGCGATCGCTCGACAAATTCCCGTTGTGGTAGACGGCGGAAGCTGGAAACCGGGATTCGAGGACATCTTGCAGTACGCCGATTACGTCGTCGCGTCGGCGAACTTTTTCCCGCCAAGCTGTACCTCGCCATCTCAGGTTTTTTCCTATTTACAGGGGTTGGGCGTCCCCCACGTGGCGATAACCCACGGCGAAAACCCCATCGTCTACTGGAGTCGCGGGACTTCCGGGAAGTTAGCCGTTTCGTCAGTGCGGGCGATCGATACCTTGGGGGCGGGGGATATCTTTCACGGGGCGTTTTGCCATTTCATCTTGCAAGAGAGTTTCGTCGAGGCGTTAGCGTCGGCGTCGAAGGTGGCCGCACAAGCCTGTCAGTCGTTTGGAACCCGCAGTTGGTTGAAGGGGCGATCGCAATGTTAAAACGGGATTGAATTGATTTGAGAAAATCCCGTGCAATCGAACGTTAAGGCGATCGCGATCCTCGTCCTCTGTGCTGCCATCTCGGGGGCGATCGCCGGTTGCGGCCGTCGTCGAGCGTATGTCTGTCGCGTCGATCGAATCGAAGACGCCGAACTGTTGGAACTCGAACGCGGCGAAGTGGAACTGACCTGTGGAAACCGCGTCGTAGACGTATCTTGGAGTCAGTTTCGCCGCCAACTCAACCTCGATCCGGGGCAGTACAAACGCGATCTGCGATCGTTCGACCGCCAATTTCGCTGTATTTACGAACCTAGGGGACGCAAAGAACTGCTCTGTCAGCGAGGACGAAACGGGGAATTTGCGAGACTTCCCTTTCGCGACGACGACTGACGGCTCTGTTTCGATCGAGACGTTCGGGAAAACTGCCAGTCCGGCCGGTTCGTATAATAGGCGTAATTTCAACAGCCATTCTTCAAACTTCTAACCCCGATCGCGATCGGTTCGAGACAGCAACCCGATCGCGCGACTGCCGATATCCCCCTCCGTCACGACTCGAGGAGGAACCGTTCCGAAAAGAGGGAGCATCGATCGACCCCACAAGGCGCGAAACTTCTACGCACGACGACCGCGATCGCGCGAACGAAACCTCTATGCAACGCACCGCCACCAAACTGTTCGTATTTCTCCAAAATTCGCTGTACCACCATACTGTGGCCGTCCTCAGTCTGTTGCTGGCGATCGGTGCGGCGATCGCGTTTTCGACGATGGCTCACATTTCCTCAGATATCATCGAAATGCAGGCGCTTCAGAACGCCCGCCTCTACGCCCAAGCCATTCGCGAATCCCGCACCCTCTATAGTTCCGAAGCCGTCGGTCGCGCCAGTAGCGTCGAAGGGATCGCCGTCACCCACGACTACCTGGCTCAGCCGGGAGCGATTCCCCTTCCGGCCACCTTTCTCATCGAACTCGGACAGCGCATCCGCGATAACAATCCCGGCGTGTCCGTGCGGTTGTACAGCAACTATCCCTTTCCGTGGCGACAGGAGACGGGCGGTCCTCAAGACGAGTTCGAGCGAGAGGCGATCGCCTACCTACAGCACAACCCCGACGACCAGTTTACCCGAATCGAAACGCTTAACCAGCGACTTTCGTTTCGCTACGCCCGAGCCGACATTCTGCGTCCGAGTTGCGTCGGCTGTCACAACCGCCATCCCGACAGTCCGAAACGAGACTGGAAAATTGGAGACGTGCGAGGCATCCTCGAGATCGTACAACCCCTCGACGACATCAAAGAACAAGTGCGGCACGGACTGCAAACGATGGCGCTGCTCGTCGCCGCTATCTTAGGCTTGGCAGTCACGGGATTTACCCTTGTGGTGGGTCGGTTGCGGGGAATTTCGCGGGAACTCGAACGGCGCGTGGTCGAACGAACGGCTCAGTTAGTCGAGTCGAACGAAGAACTCATCAACGAACGGGAAAAATCCGAGCGACTGTTGCTCAATATTCTACCGGCGCCGATCGCCGAACGGCTCAAGGAAAACCCGGATATCGTCGCCGAGGGATTCGGGGAAGTGACGATTTTATTTGCCGACATTTGTGGGTTTACAGCGTTGTCGTCGCGAGTCAGTCCCGAAGTCTTGGTCGCCTGGCTCAACGAAATCTTCTCCAGTTTCGATCGCCTCACGGAACAGTACGGCTTGGAGAAAATCAAAACCATTGGAGATGCGTACATGGCTGTGGGAGGATTGCCCCTCCAGATGGAGAACCACGTCGAAGCCGTTGCAGACTTAGCCTTAGCCATGCAGCGGGAAATTAACAAACTCAATCGAACCTTAGACGAACCCCTTCAGCTACGAGTGGGGATCGAGACGGGATCGGTGGTCGCGGGGGTCATCGGCATTAAAAAGTTTATTTACGACCTGTGGGGGGACGCCGTCAACGTTGCCAGTCGCATGGAATCCTCGGGTCTTCCCGGTAAAATTCAGGTGACGGAAGCGACATATCATCGTTTGAAACATCGTTACCGTTTGGAGTTGCGGGGAACGGTGACGATTAAGGGCAAAGGAGAAATGACCACCTACTGGCTTCTGGGCCAACAAGACATACGCTCGCTGTCTTGCCGAGAAGCGTTTGAAGACAGCGAGCGTCAGAGTTAGCCAGAGATGCGAGAACGGGGAGTTTCAGGCGATCCGTTGGCGCAACAGCCACACGCAGAAGGTCAACATCAGCAGCACGCCACTCGACGGCGTAGCTTCGGGAACTTGAACGGGAACGCTGGTCGGAACGCGCATGACCACGGGTTGACTGGTGACAGTGGGAGGGGGCGCCGGTTGCTGTAGCGTAGCTTCGGCGACGAAAACTTGTTGAATTTGGCTTTCCATTGTAGATGTCCTCTGATGATGCAATGCGATGATAGTTCCAAAAAAACGGCTCTAACGAGTGAGCCAAAAATAGGCTAAAATCTGAAGGGAGAGCGTACTCGGGTTTACTTGCTGTCTCGCAGTTGTTGGCGCAACAGCCACACGCAGAAGGTCAGCATTAGGAGGATGCTGCTCGAAGGTCCCGCTTCGGGCATTTGCATCGGAAAACCGAAGGGCATGGGGCTGGCAACCGGTTGTTGGGCGGTGTAGGTGGGCTGTTGGACTGGGGTTTGAGTTTGCACGATCGCTTTCCTGGGTAGAACGACAAGATATCGAGAGCAGTTAGTTGAAATGAGCCGAAAACGAGTCGATTGTCGAGACGATTTTAATTTTCGTCAAGTCCTTCCATAAAGGAGGTTTTGAGGTATCGCTCGATTCGGACAAGTCCATTATAGGCTCATTTTTGGCTCTGTCAAGTCTTCGATAAAAATTATCCAAAACTGAACTTTTCGCAATTTTTCTGGAGGTCTCAAACCCTATGGCAGCAACCCTAAAAGCCTCGCCTCGCGGCTTGGAACTGGTCGATCGCGCCCGTCGGTTGAAGGGGTGGTTGAAGTCTTCCGATACTTGGTGCGACGCGGCTTCGACGTCGCGGGCAACGCTGAAGCGATTTTGGCGGGGATTGCCGATTCGATCGCAAACCTTCATCGCTATCTGCGAGGCGGTCGAGGCCGACTGGAAAGCCGTGGTAGAGTCCGCCGAAATCCCGTCTATCTCGAAGGTTCGAGCATCGGAACCAACTGAGCGATCGCCGGTCGAACCGTCAGAACCGATCGTGGATTTCTTTGCCTACGACGAAGCCTGGGTGGGGCGAGAGCATCTTGTCGAAGAACTGACCCAGCAACTGCGCCAATCCTGTCGGATTCTCGTACTGCTCGGCATTACAGGCATCGGTAAAACCGCCCTCGCCGAGCGCATCGCCGTCGCCTTGCACGACGATTGGATGGGAGGAGAGTGGCACTACCTTCTCCGCGAAAACTTGGAAAACGAACGTCAAGCGATGGATTTCGCGAGCGTCGCCACTCGCTGGTGGCAGCGGTGGGGCGTTCCCGTCGATGATTGTAAAGATACCGAACGGCTGTTGCAGCGCACGATCGATCGCTTTCTCGAACAGCCCTATTTACTCATTATCGACTCCCTAGAACTGATCCTGACGGGAAACGAAGACGAGGGCTGGAGCGATTTTCAAGATCCCTGGTGGGCACAGTTTTTCGAGGGAGTTTTGGCGGCTGAGTCTTGCCCGAGTCGCATCGTTCTCACGTCACAAGACTTTCCCGGTCAGCTTCCCCCCCGTTACGAAGCGTTTTGGAACTGTCAGTTCGTCAGCGGCTTGACGCCGGAGGAGCAGTTGGCACTGTTCGCAAAAACTGAGCTAAAAGTGAGCCATCAAGATCGTCCGTACCTGGAACGGATCGGTGCGGCCTACGAGGGACACCCCCTCGCGTTGCGGGTGATTGCCGGTGAAATTACCAACGCGCCGTTTCGAGGAAATGTGGTAGCGTACTGGAAGAAATACGGACGAGAAATAGAGGAAGTCGAAAACGCGATCGCAGAGGCCAAAACAGGGACAACCACTTCTGCGAGCGATCGGTGGCAACTCCATCAATGTACGCGACACCTGCGCCTGAAAGTTCGCGATCGGCTCGAGCGGACTTTTAACCGTCTCGAACGAGAAGCTCGCAACGCCTATCTCTTGCTTTGCGAAGCTTCGGTGTATCGCACTCCCGTCCCCGAAGACTTTTGGCTGAGCCATCTCGAAGACTGGGATTGCGACGAATTCGCTCGTCATCTCGCCCTCGAAACCCTGCGAGATCGCTATCTCGTTGAAGAAATTGTCGAAAACGATCGCATTCTCCTGCGACAACACAACCTCATCCGTAGCGTTTCCCTCAAACACTTACAGCAACTCGATCTCGACGATGGAGAACCGCCCAGATAAGTCCGATACTGAGGAACCGAGATCGCCTTCTTTTCAGGACGCGTTGCTCCGTCGCCTGGACTTACAAGCCGCCGGTCTCAAATCCATCAGTCCTCGCTGGAAGCGGACTCACTACCGAGCCGTTCTCAACTGGTTGACGCGCTACGAACCCGCTCCCAACGCCTCCAATCTCGATCGCGTGCGCGGGTACGTCGAAGCCTTTCGCCATTTATGCGAAATTGATGACTGGGAACGGGCGCGGGAAATTCTCCTGCTGCGCCTCAACACGCCAACCGGCGACGAGCTTCACAAACAACTCGAAGTGTGGGGATACTACCGCGAACAAATCGAATTGTACGAGCAGCTACTGGGAAAGAGCAGTCTCGAACTCGACCTGACCTGTTTGAAGGGATTGGGAACTGCCTATTCTTATCTCGGAGATTACCCGAAGGCCATCGAGTGTCACCAGCGACATTTAGAAATCGCGCGAATTCTCGGAAACCAACAAAGCGTCGCGATCGCTCTGGGAAACTTAGGACTGGAATTTTACTATCTCGGCGAGTACCGACGGGCGATCGAGCATCACGAACAGACCTTAACCCTCTCTCGCGAGATCGGCGATCGCCTCGGGGAAGGCCAAGCCTTGGGTAACTTGGGGCTAGCCTATCACGCCCTGGGGGATTACACGGCCGCCATTGTCCAACACGAGCAAGATTTAGACATCTCGCGGGAGATGAGCGATCGCCTCGGGGAAGGTCAAGCTTTGGGCAATCTCGGCTATGCCTATTATGCTTTGGGAGAATACCGAAAAGCCCTCGAGTGCGAGCGCCAGTACCTCGAAATTTCCCGCGAAATTAGTTTTCGCGAAGGAGAGGGAATCGCCCTATCTAACTTAGGCGAAACCTACATCCGACTCGAACGCTACGAAGACGCTCGCAACGCTTTAGAAAAAGCCCTCGACATCGCACGGGAAATCGGCGATCGTCACGGGGAAGCCGAAGGGTTGAAAAACCTGGGCGAACTGTACGCTCGGCTCGGCGATCGCGATACCGCTTTTTCATATTGTCAGCAAGCCTTAACCATTTCCCGAGGATTGGGTATTCCTCTGGCGGACGAGTGCGAAACCTTACTCGTTCAGTTGCAGACTTAAAACAGACTCAGGCGCGATCGCCCCGAACGCGCGATCGTTCGATGAGTTTCGTCGCAATTTCTACTTTCGCATTGAGAATCGGTTCCGACAGCGCAGAATCGCTCGCACTGTGGAGAATATCCATCGCCATTCCCACGTCGTTAATGCGTTCCAAGGCTTCTGAATAGCGAGTGGCTTGCTGGTTCGTCATGCGGTAAATCACCATAAACGTCGCGCCGATAAAGTTGGTCACGATTCCAGCGATAACGCCGACAAAACCGATGGACTGGCGATCGATCGCGTTCGAGGACGGTGTTTCGTGTTCTAGCTGCGATGCGATCGTCGATACCGCCGCCGTTCCCTCCTCTCTAGACGGCGTGTCGATGGAGGGAGCGAACGTCGAAGCCGAACTAGAAACCGAGGGTGCGTTAGAACTTTGGAGTAACCCAATCCCCAAGGATACGATGATAATTGCAAAGCTCAAAACCATCACAGAAACGCTAATTCTAAAAATAATTTGGCTTTCTGAAAAATTACGCTGGTAGTATTTCTCTAAATTCGCATTAGCAATATTCCAACTGTAATTTTTCACCTTCGCTTGAGCGGCTTCAAAGCGTTCTTCTGCCTGTTTCAATCGTTCGGCTTGTTCGGTCGTCCATCGATCGATGAGAAGATACGCCCCAGCCACGATCAGATCGGCAGTCGCGACGACCAAACAGACAAAAAACCAGGTTTCCCAACGAATTAAATTATCGTCGATCGCTCGAATTCGAGCTTTGCGATCGCTGACACTGTTTTCAACGAGGCTGTAAGCTGTATTTTCGTGAACGTATGTAATATATTCTGGTGTGTTTTTTCGTGCGAGTTCTTCGCGAAAGTTCGGGCTATTTTTTTGTGTCGGATCGACATCTAAAAACAATATCAAAATATGATGGTTCTCTTGTTTTTTAAATTCCGTCGTAAACGGACGAAACGTATTGTCCAATAAATCTTGACGTTGCAGCTTATGTCGTTCGATCCGTTCGGTGAGTTCGCGATATCTCGTTTCCCCAGGATTGCGGATTTTATCGCGTTCGGCTTGTGCGTCGCGAAGTTGTCGTTCGATCGCGTCCCAATCCTTACGAATCTGTCGCAGCGATAACAGCATTTCTTCAAGTTCTAAGCGATCGGAGAGGTCGGTGCGTTGGTTGGATTGATACCAATGCATCGATTGACAAGCCGCTAACCCTATCCCCGTCGCCAGCAGGACGATCGCCCAAATCGCCCAAAACCAATTTTTTGAAGATTTTTCAGATTTCTCAACCACGACGTTCGCTCGCCTAACACGACTCAACTCAAGCGATACTGCGGCGTTTTCGCGCTTCTTTATACGACGTTCCCACGTTTTGCAAGCCCGCTTCGATCATCTGGCGTTCTAGTAGTGCAAAAAAGCGATGGCGATCGCCTCCTCGCACCACAGCTTGATTGTGAGCCTCCGCTAACGTAACCGGGTAGCCGTATCCTTTATATACCTGTCCTAACATCAAACTCAGTGCTGAGTCGAAGAGATCCCGATCGCCAGCAACCCAAGCGGGAACGTCGATACGGGCGATTTCCGTCCCCACGTGAACGTAACAAAAATAAACAGTCTGACGGTCTCCGTACAGGTTCAAAATCGGATTCGAGGACTTCCACAAACAGCCCCGTTCCCCCGGTTGGAGTCGCGTCGCCCAAAAGACCGTATCCCGCAATGGTTCGGCTACCTGACACGGCGATCGCTTCAACACCACTTCTCCTTCTTCCGGGGCTACGTAAGGACAGTGTGTCGAACAGTTGGGTTTGTCGTAAGGACAGGCTTGAAACCGCAAAAAGTGCAACGCTTCGCTACTGCGGGAGGCGCTGAGATACCCCAGCAGCGGAACCCCAGCCAACTGAAGGCGGTTCCAAGCCTCTAAAATCGGCGGAAGAATGCGATCGATCGCTTCGTTGGGTAAACTGTCCAAAAACCAGTAAATCAGCGAACCGTCGACCATCGCCAACATGGGCGGTTTGCGCTGTTGGAGGCGCACGCTGACGGCTAACTCCGCCAGTTCCGTGGCTTCGGCGACCGTGCGGCGATATCCCATCCACTCTTCCGTGCGAATTCCCCACTGGCGGGAAACGTAGAGATCTTCGGGACGATAGAACACTTCGGGAATGCTATCGAGGAGAGGTTGGCGGTTTTGACCGTAATGTAACGCCACCCGTCCGATGTTGAGGAGGTAGCAATAGGCGATTTCGTGTTGGTTGGGGGCGATTTGCGAACCGTCGGTAGCGATGACGGTGTGGGCTTTCGGCGGTGCTTTTAGTAAAACACGGGTATCGAGAGGTTCGACGGGAGTGGCGGCGGAAAACCAAATGCGATCGCTCCATCGTGCTTGGGCTTCGACGAGGGCGTCTTGATGCTGACAGGCTTGTAAGAACAGAGTCTCAGCCCGTTCCATACGTTTTCGCGCGGCGGTGGCTTCCTCCTGCAAGTGTTCGATCGTTCCCGCTAACAGTTGACTGACTTTGTTGAGATCTAGCACGACGAACTCTTCCTCTGACTGACCTTCGGTGCGGGAAGTCGCCCCAATGGATACGCCCTCTCGATCGTGGGGAATTTCCCTGTGCTGTTTAGCTTAGCGTAGGGGAGTGACGATCGTGTGTTGCGTTGTTCTTTCCGTTCGTCTTATCGAAAAATCTGCACGAGCGATCGCCGATAAAATCGCAGAGTATGGTCTGCAAAGCGAGTTCATCTCTTCGCGGCGTGACTGGCAACCCCTTCCGTATTCCGCAACCGATCGCCCGTTTCCGTCACGCAACGTCTCGAAATACCTGAAAAGCGTTCCTGCAATAGTGGCGAAATCAGCTCTGACGTGCGATCGCTCCGATGACTTAATTGATGGAATCCAGGGAGAGGGTGGCTCGAGCGGCAAGAGCAACCGTAGCCGCCTTCCCTGGAAGCAGGATTGACCCAACAAGTCCGTATTTTAACGGAAGTCAGACGCAAACGATTGTATTTTTTGTTACATTTTGTTGTTTTTTATTGAGAAAATACGGAAAATTTATGGAAACTCGATCGCCGATCTACGTATCACTCTGAAAGAGTCAGCACTCGCTGGAGTCGTATAAGTTGAAGGAAAACGCGATCGCTGCCGAGAAGCGGAAATTTGACTCGCTGACGGTTCTAGATCGCGAAATTCCCAATTCGACGAGCTTCAAAAAACGGACAAACTTTCGTCAAAACTTGTAAATTTCCAAAAAACTTTACGGCTGGATTTCTGGGGTTTTAAGTTGTGCGAATACATCGATTAAGCGATCGAGGTGATGACGTTCGTGAGTCGCCATCAGCGTAATTCTCAAGCGACTGGTGGGAACGGTGGGAGGACGCACCGCCGAAACGAATATTCCGGCTTGGCGAAAGATGTTTCCGAGTGCGAGGACGGTGGCGGCGTCTTTGACGCGAACGCAGACGATCGGCGAATTCGACGGGAGTAGTTGGAAGTCAGAAGGAAGGGTTTCCGTCAAACGACGTTTGAGATAACTGACGTTGTCCCACAACTTCACCCGTCGTTGTGGTTCCGTTTGCACGATTTCGATCGCTTTTAACGCTGCTGCGGTATCGGCCGGAGACAGTCCCGTGGTGTAAATCCAAGTCGGGGCGCGATTGCGGAGAAATTCCACGAGACTCGACGATCCGGCCACGTACCCACCGAGGCTTCCCAAGGCTTTACTGAGGGTTCCCATTTGAATTAAGGGGCGATCGCGACAGCCGAAAGACTCGACACAACCCGACCCGCGATCGCCAAACACTCCAGTTCCGTGGGCTTCGTCCACCATCACCATACACTCGAAGCGATCGCCGAGATCGAGCAGTTCGGGAAGTTGACAAATATCGCCATCCATGCTAAAGACGCTATCCGTCAGGAGCAGACCACGGCGATAGTGCGATCGATGCTGTTGTAACTGAGCCGTTAAAGCGTCGAGATCGTTGTGGGGGTAGTCGAAGACCGTCGCCCCAGAGAGAATCGCCCCATTTTTGAGACTCGAATGGTTGTAGGCGTCGGCGAAAATGACATCGCGGCGATCGACTAAAGCCGCGATCGTTCCTAAATTGGCTAAATAGCCCGAACTGAACGCAACCGCATCTTCGGTTTGTTTGAACTTGGCGATCGCCCGTTCGAGTTGGCGATGTAACGGTCGGTGTCCGCTGAGTAACCGCGATCCGCTACTTCCGGTTCCGTAGGTTTTCGTGGCTTCGACAGCGGAGGCGACTAGGCGATCGTCTCCAGCCAATCCCAGATAATCGTTACTCGCAAAATTGACGAAACGTCGCCCCTCGAGTTGGATTTCCGCCCCCGGTCGTCCGTCAATTTCGACGGGGCTTCGATACCAATTCGCTTTACGTATCGCTTTGAGAGAGTTGTCGAGCCAACGATAAACCACGGGTTAATTGAGAGAGGGGAAGAGGGGGAGAGGGGGAGAGG